>CAYIRZ010000027.1:0-14344 GCA_964365845.1 uncultured Streptomycetaceae bacterium | reverse complement strand
CAATCACCAGCGGCAGGCCGTTGACCACGAACACCACGTCGAAGCGTTTCTCGATTTTCTCCCCTCGCCCTCCGGGAGAGGGGCCGGGGGAGAGGGCAGTTCCGCCAGGGGCAAAGGTCCACTGATTGGTGACCGTAAGCCGGTTGTTGCCGGGCTCGACGGTATCGACCAGCCGCACCGGCACATGCTCGCCGTTGCGGCCGAACGGCATGGTCTTCTCGCCGCGCAGCCACGCCATGAAGTTCTCGTTGGCACGCACCAGACCGTCGGCCTGTACCGACAGCAGAATCGCGCGCAGGTTGTAGATCACCTCGTCGACGCGGTCGGGCTGGGCGGCGATCTCGGGATTGAGCTTGATCAGCGCCTCGCGCAGCCACGCCTCGACCATCACTTCATTGGGCTGGCGCGGCACCTGGTCATAAGGCAGGTAAGTCCAGCGCGGGGGAGACGTGCCGCCTGATCCCGAATCCTTGCGATAGAGCGGCAGATTCTGCTGCGCAGTGTGACGCAGCGCGCCAGCGAGGCCCGATGCGGCATCGAGGATCATCTGCTCTACGGTGTTGGATTCGTTGAAAGTCATGGAAGTTCTCTAACTAATTCTTCGAGCAATGCTGCTCTCGTTCTAGCCATCATTTGTTGCGCATCTTTAACTTGCTTAATACGTTCCCTGTATTTCGTTAGTCGGTCAAAAATAGATCTTTGCTCCTTAATACTTAGCAATGGAACAAGCACCTTCTTAAGCGCGGACCCTGTGATACCCGCGATAGTCGTGAAACTTCTGATTCGCTTAATTTCCTTTTCTCCTGCGGGGCTGTTGAACCAGTCAAATACGAAGCCCGACAAAGCTTTATTCGGATCAATGGTTACTCGAAGAATAGATGACTCAAATATTGTTGGCTCTGTCAAATGTCCGACCATCACGCATTTTCCCGCGCCTGCCAAAACGATGGATCGTCTTCCGAATAACAAGTCATTGAGGGTCAGCGAATAATTTTCGACTTCTTTTGGCGACAGCTCCATGCGGTGCATGGGTACATTCTGGTCAATCAACTCGTTTCCGAAAAGCTCCCCCATATTGACTGTCTTGACTCCGGTTCCGACGAATTCTGGCCCTTTGTAGAGACCACTCTGAGGTTGCCTTAAACATATTTCATTAAATGGCACAAACCGAGACTTCGATTGTGTTGGGTTCGGAAATTGATCTACTGAAACCGCTTGAAATAGCTCCACCAGCGACTGGTGTAATCCGTGATATTGATTCTCTACGACATTGGCCGCAACGAGAATTTCCGCGATTCGCCGTTGCTGAGCGAGAGGCGGGAGGGCAAACTCCTCCAGCTTGAGCGTTTTCCAGTTGATAGTGGGTGAGAGCGACCCAACGGAAATCTCTATCGCCCGCTTCATGAAGCGGTCGCTCATCATCAGGAACGGCAGGAATTCCGGCAACACCATTTCGGGCTTGGCGCGTACGACCATGGCATGTGCCGAGCAAATACCATCAAACTCCGCCACAGCCAGCTTGCGCTGATAGGCACGGCGGCGGCCAAAGATTACGTCGCCCTTCTGAAAGCGCAGCTTGGTGCCGATGACATCACTACCCTTGCCCCAGCGCCGGATATGCAGGTCCTGCGGGTCGAGGTGTTCCAGCCCCACGTAGATTTCATCGCCAGCCGCGCTCGGGTCAACGCGCTCGTTGACGCTCTCTGCGAATGCGCTGAACGACAGCCGCTTCCATCCTTTGTGGTCGAACAGCGGCAGCTTCGCCCAATAGGGGTTGGCCCGCAGGATGTGGAGGTCGTTGGCGCTGCTGATTTTGGCGGCGGTTTTCGTCATCATCGACTACCAAAACGGTGCTTCTGCTGTCTGGTGATGATCGTCGTCGGTGCGATGATGGTGACGGTGATCATGTCCGACATGATGGGCATGGCCATCATCATGATGCCGTTGCATTGAAACGTTGTTCGAATTCTCCGATCTGCATCAGAATTTCGAGGAATTCCGGGGCGTCGCCGAAAAACATGGTTTCCCGCATGCTGTCGTAGTCTCGCTGCCAGTCGGTCATTTGGCTTCGATTTGGCATTAGCTGCAATGTCCCGGGTCTCAGCGTGGCGTAATCCATCCACGTATAGCGGAAATACACTGCCCGGTGCGCGGCAATGCGTTCGAATAATCCGGTATCGGCGAGTGCCTGATCTGCAATACCGTGTTTGATCAGGCACCAGACATCGTAGTAGTGGCGGGAGAGTCGGGCGGCGCGCTTTTTCTCCGCAGGTCGGTAGGTTTCTTCATGCAGCAGCATGACTTTCTCCCAGAACGTGCGACGTGGAGCCAAGGCGCGCACAGAAAACCGACTGGCGCCTAGCAAATTGGGAATCGCTGCGTTCAGGTAGGGTTCGATTTGGGGTGTTTCGGCGGGATCGATGTCCGAGCGTGCGCCGAGCTCGATCTTGACCCGCGGGGGCACGTAGTCTCCCGTACCGAACACCGTCGGGTAATGAAACAGCAGGGTCTGATGGTCTGGGTCGTCGGCGTCGGGCTCGAGTTGCCAGACGACGCCGGCAGATAGTTTTTCAGTGATGCGTGCGTGCAGCGCCGGCTGTAGTGATTCGAGGATGCGATCTTGGGCGGTTTTCCGCAGGGCGTCGAGTGCCAGTCGCTGCTGTTTGCGGCTCGTTGCTTTGCCCGGGCTGCGGTCGCCACCGAACCCGAGAAAGTCGCGGTCGATGACGACATCGATATCCTCGGAAAAGCGGTCGATCAGTTGCCAGGCTTTGGAAAGCGACGTGCCGCCCTTGAAGGTGAGGTGTGCGCCCCACTCCGGCAGGGCAAACAGTTCACGCAGCGTCCAGCAGACCCAGAAATCCTTCTCGATACTGGCCGCACGCAGATGCATGCGCGCTTCCGCTTCCTGGCACGCCGCGCGCTGGTCATCTGCCGAGAGCGTGAGGAAGGCGTCCATTCGCTACTTTGCGTCCTTCGCCAACTGATGAAAGATGTCACCGACCCACGCCGGCGCATAAGAGGCATCCTGCAGCAGCGTGGCCTTGTCCTTTGGTTTCAGATTGCGACGTAACTTTGCAATCACGGCATCGTCCACGTGCCGCTGGCCCAGCCAGCGCAAAGCCTGAATGACCGTACCACTGATGCGGCCCGCGGTGGCCATGTTGCGCGGGGTGGTCTGTTTGAGCACGATTTCCTGCTTGCCGATCTTGACCCGGCGGCTGGGGCCATCGGTCAGAAACACCAGTCGCACCGGCACCTGATCGGAGAGGCCGAGGATATTGGCGGCATAGGCGCCGGAGGGCTGCAGTCGGATGGCATCGCGGCCTTTGAGGGCGTTGGCGATGGCGTTTGAGTTCGCTGCCAATTGGCCGAAGCGGGGATGTTTTTGCGGTACGTCGTAGAGCCCGCGGGCGAGCTTGCGGATGGTGCCAGCGCGGGCATAACGCATCAGGGCGAGACCGACTGCGGTGCGGCTGCCGAGGTCAAGAAAATCCGCGGGAGTGAATACCCAACCCCCACCCTTAGCACATATTCTGCTAAGCAGTTGATTATCTACAGATTTTAAGTGTTTTCCCATGGCGGATTTGAAACAAAAGATACCCTCTTTTTGTTTCAAAAACAAGCCTGATTTCAGGCTTTTCTGTGGGGTTCAGGGTGGCCCACCAGCAGATCATTGAGCGCCGTCCGCACTCGTTGCGAGCTGTCCAGCCACGCCGAAATCGCGTCGGGCAGTCCATTGGCTGCGTAGTCGGCGCGTTCCTCGTGTGTCCCGGTCGCCTGCGGCGCCACGTACAGCGGGATGCTGAGGTTGCCGTCTTTTGCGCGGATGTCGTCCAACGTTGCCACGCGGGTGAACCCCGGCTCGTCCTTGAACGCCTGGTAGGCTTTCACGATGCGCTCGATGTGCTCGTCGGTCAGAAAACTCTGCGCCCGCTCGCGGGTGACCTCGTTGACGGCGTTGATGAGGAGGATCTTGTTGCGCCGCTGTTTGGGCTTGGCCGTGCGACAGATGACGATGCACGCTTCCATCGGCGAGTTATAGAACAGGTTGGGTCCCAGGCCGAGGACGCACTCGATCAGATCGGCTTCGACGAGTTTGCGGCGCATCTCGGCTTCTTCCTGGCGGAACAGCACACCGTGCGGAAACAGGATAGCGCAGCGGCCAGTTTTTGCCGCCATGCTCAAGATGATGTGCTGCCAGAAGGCGTAGTCGGCACGGCCCTGCGGCGGGGTGCCGTAAAGGTTGCGGCCCCAGGGATCGGACGCAAAGGCGTCGCGGTCCCATTGCTTGATGGAATACGGCGGATTGGCGAGCACTACGTCGAAGCGCATCAGGCGGTCGCCCTGCACAAGCTTGGGCTCGGACAGCGTGTCGCCGCGCTCGATGTGGAAATCCTCGATGCCGTGGAGAAAACAGTTCATCCGGGCAATGGAGGAGGTCATGAGATTGCGCTCCTGCCCGTAGAGGCGCACGTTGCGCCACTCCTGCCCCTGGCGGCGCAGGTGAGTAATGCACGACAGCAGCATGCCGCCGGAACCGCAGGTGGGGTCGTAGATGGATTCACCCGGTTGCGGTGCGAGCATCTCGGTCATCAGATGCACGACAGTGCGGTTGGTATAAAACTCGGCAGCGGTGTGGCCGGAGTCGTCGGCAAATTTTTTGATCAAGTATTCATAGCCCTGGCCCAGTTCGTCCTCGGGCAGGTTGGCGAGAGTGAGTTCGAGCGACGAAAAATGCTCGACGAGGTCGCGCAGCATGGCATCCGACAGGCGGTCCTTGTTGGTCCACTGCGCGTCGCCGAAAATACCGTAGAGCTTGTCGGGGTTGGCGGTCTCGATGGTGCGCATCGCGTTCTGCAGCGCACGGCCCACGTTCTTTGCGGCCTTGCGCGCCTCGCGCCAGTGCGCCTCGGGCGGCACCTGGAAACGGTGGTTTTCCGGGTAGGCGGCGAAGTCCTTGTCGCCACCGGATTCCTTCAGCGCTGTCTGCGTTTCTTCGTCGAACACGTCGCACAGCCGCTTGTAGAACAGCAACGGGAATATGAATTGCTTGTAATCGCCGGCGTCGATGGTACCGCGCAGGAGCACTGCCGCGCCCCAGAGGTAGGATTCGAGTTGTTGCTGGGTGATGCGGGCGGTCATTTTGTTTTCTTCTTCTTTTGCTGACCGAACCGTTCCATCTTCTTGTTCAGTAGGTCATTGGCAAAGCTTCTGACCAGCATCGCTTCCACCTCGTTAATCATGCTGTCCGCGACTTGGTACGCACTGAAATAAGCCGCAATGTCATGCAGCGGAATCTCAAATTCCCGGATCTGTCGTGCTTTTTCGGCGCTCGTGCGGTATCTGATTTTCTCCGAAGGGTGTTTGACCCGCTTGATTTTTTGCAGGTCGCCCCGTTCGCGATTGAAGGCGAGTTTCATTTCCCGCCACAGGGTTTGCTTACGGGCTTTGCCAGTGTAGATGGCTTGCCCCCGGCTATCAAAGAAGATGTAAACCCCGTGGAGCTTTTCCAACTCCTTGCGTAAGCCATCCATGTAGGGGCGCATACGGCCATCTGGGTATTTAGTATCGAACAGTTCGAAATTGGCCCCCAACTTAGATTTGCTCTTTTCAATGCGAGCAAATTCAACCAGAGGTTGTATGGCCGTTTTCTGGAACGCGAAAGCCCCGGCACGACTGGCGCTAAAAACGAGACGCGCAATGTCTGTCTCTTTGACATTTTTACGCTTGCGCCAGTTGCCTATGGCCATTACTGTAATACCGAGATGGCCTGACAACGCTCTGTTGGTCGTGTCCCTGAATTTCTTCTTGAGCGCTGCAATGACTGTACTGCCTTTCATCGCAGCAAACCCTCCCGCTTCATGATCGCGACCAGTTTCTCTTCCGCCGAGAACGCCAACTCAGCACTTGCACGCAGACGCGTCATGGCTTCCTCGACACTGAGCGTCTCAGTTGATGCTTTGGGTTCGACGTAGCGAGGGATATTCAGGTTGTGGTCATTGGCGGCAATTTCGTCCAGCGTGACGACGCGGGCCACGCCTTCAACATCTTTGAAATCCCGATACCAGCCGTGGATGTGCTCGGTATGCTCGGGCAGCAGTTCATTCTGGGCGCGGCCGGTCTTGAATTCCTTCGAGGCGTCGAGGATCAGTACCTTATTCTTGTGATCCTTGGTCTTGCGCTGGCGGAAGACCAGGATGCAGGCCGCGAGTCCGGTGCCGTAAAAAAGGTTCGGCCCGAGGCCGATGACAGCTTCCAGCAGATCCATGCCGAGTATCTTCTTGCGGATAGCGCCTTCAGCTCCCATGCGGAACAGCGCGCCGTGCGGCAACACGACTGCCATGCGTCCGGTCTTGGGCGCCATGGACTTGATCATGTGCTGCACCCAGGCATAGTCCCCGCTCTTGCCCGGCGGCATGCCGGCGAAGTTCCGGCCGTAGGGGTCGCTGGTCCAGACTTCTTCACCCCATTTTTCGAGGGAGAACGGCGGATTGGCAATCACGCAGTCGAAGGTGGCGAGATCGTCTCCGGTAAAAAACGCCGGGTTGCGCAGCGTGTCGCCGCGCACGATCTGAAAATCCGCCGCGCCGTGCAGGAACAGGTTCATGCGCGCGATGGCCGAGGTCGTGAGGTTCTTCTCCTGACCGAACAGTTTTCCCCAGAGCGTACGATCGTCGCCGTGCTGCTCGCGGACGTGATGTATGGCTTCCAGCAACATGCCGCCAGTGCCGCAGGCGGGGTCGTAAATGGACTCGCCTTCACGCGGATCGAGAATGTTGACCATCAGCCGCACCACGGAGCGCGGCGTGTAGAACTCGCCGGCCTTCTTGTTGGTGGCGTCGGCAAATTTCTTGATCAGGTATTCATACGATTGGCCAAGGATGTCGGCCTGTGCGGCCTGGTTGCCGAGATTAATGCGTGAGAAATGCTCGATCAGATCGCGCAGCAGGGCATCGGAGAGGCGGTCCTTGTTGGTCCACTGTGCGTCGCCGAAAATGCCATATAGCGTTTCCGGATTGGCCTTTTCGATATTGCGCATGGCCATTTGCAGCGTCTGGCCGACGCTGGTGGTGACTGCGCGCACATCCCGCCAGTGACAATCCTCGGGTATCTGGAATCGGTAATTCTGCGGAAAGCGCGCGTATTCCTCGTCGCCATCAGCCTCGGCTAAAGCGGTCTGATACTCCTCGTCATGCACATCGGAGATGCGTTTGAAGAAGAGCAGCGGGAAGACGTAGGTTTTGAAATCGGCGGCATCCACCGGGCCGCGCAGGATGTTGGCGGCTTCCCAGAGGTGGGATTCAAGCTGGCCAAGGGTGGTGGTGCCGTTGTTCATGCTACGTCTTTGCTCTTTTTATGTAGTTATCGCGTCCGGATGATACGGATGTTCTGCCGTCAACCGCCAATCGGATCAAGTTGTTATAAAAGCCGGCAGCTCTTCCGGACTGGGCCGCTTCGGCGGATATTCATAACCCGTTGTTTTTATTAATATTTACCGCCTCGCCGAAATCAATTTCCAACGAACGCTTCCATCGTCAACGCCTGCTCCGGGAATGCTTTGAGCACGGCCTTGTCCGCAGTCACGAGCGGTACGGAAAGCACCGACGCCAGCGCGATAAATTCGTAATCGTAGGCGGACAGGCGCGATTTTCCGGCGACCTCGAACCCCCGGCTGCTGGGGACGAGGTGCTCGCGGCCGGCCAGCGCGCTTTCGACGGCTTCCATGACGCGGCCGATCTGCGGCCTGGTCAGGCTGCCGTCCCGGAGGTAGCCGGTCAGGATGCTGCGCATTTCCGAGCGCCACAGGACAGGGACATGCCAATCGGGGTCTTGGACCCGGACGCGCTGCGCGAGGCGGGTGAGCGGGCCATTCACCCAGCAGTAGGCGATGACGTTGCTGTCGACGACAATCACGCCCGGCCTTGCCGCTTGTAGCGGGTGACCTTGGCGTGTTCTACCCGGGGGAGTCGCGCGGTGAATGCCTTCAGTTCTTTCGCATACGCCTCGGGATCGACGGTCGGCGCGGTGAAGTCGCTTTCCAGCCGCAACAGAATTTCACTGTTCAGGCTGCGGCGGTTCTTCTCCGCGCTTTCCTTGAGCATGGCGTGGAGGTCCTGCGGAATGTTCTTGAGCGTCAACGTGAGCATGGCTTACTCCTGGAACCGAAATGGAACCAGGCTAGACTAGAACTGCCGACAGGCGTTGTCAACCGGGCCGCCCGGTGTGGCGCATCCACCTTGAATAATGCCTTGTCTCGCTCATCGAGTCCGGTTTCTCTGACGAGGTATTGCTTCATCTGCCGGAGGACAGCGATTTCTGAAAGCCGCCAGATCTTCCGGACTGGGCCGCTTCGGCGGATATTTATAATCCGTTGTTTTTATTGATATTTAATGAAACCCCATCCCCACCCGTACCCTCCCCTTGAAAGGGAGGGATTCGCTTACGTTCAATATGCTTAATCGTGCTTGGGCGCTCTGTCGCCTTTGTGTCGGGCCCATTCCACCGCGTTTTGAACATCCTGATCTGCGATACCAGCCGCAGCGAGTTTGTCACGCACAGCGTTCGCGCCAACGCTGAACGACGTCTTGTCCTTTTCGATGAGTTGGGCCTTGAGACGAGTTTTACGAGCGACGTATTTTTTCATCGCTTCCTCATACCTACAGGCGCTGCGCGTCTTTGAGGGCAGCCATCTTGCGATCGAGTGTGAGGGTAATCAGACCGGCGCGACGGTAGTCGTCGGCGATGAGGCGATCCAGCAGGCCGCAGCCGGAGTCGGCCTCCAGCGCCGCGAACACGCCTGGTCCATTCAGCGGTGCGACCAGACCGCTTTTCAGTACGCTGGCGAGCGCGGCGCGGGCATCGGTTTTTGCGACGCCGTAGTGATGTTGAAGCGCAATGTAAGCCTCGCCGATGACCTGGTTCGAGGCGAAGATCTCGGCGTCATCGCGCTCGATCAGGACAGCCAGTTTGCTGACACAGCGCTCGAAGTCGTCTTCCGGGTCGCCGGTGAGCAGGCGCACGAGGATGGAGGTGTCAATCCCGAAGCGCGCGGCCATGGGGCGTGTTGCGGAAAGCTTCGAGATCGAACGTGCCCTTGCCTTTGCGCAGCTTCGAGCGGAGCGGCGCGAGGCGCGAACGGTCGATGTGGCGCACGCGCAGGATGAAACCGTCGGGGCCTTCCTGCAGTTCGAGCCGGTCACCGGGCCGCGCGCCCAGCGCCTCCAGAACACGGGCAGGGAAGGTGGCCTGGCGTTTGGCGGTGATTTTGATCAGCATGGCGATGACTGTTCTCCTTACTTATAATGCTAAATTGGTAAGGCGATTATGTCAAGTTCCACCGCACCCTCATTCCGCGCGTATCCCCGCGTCGCGGATCACCTTGCCCAGGCGGGCCGTGTCGTTTTTGATGAGCGAGGCGAAAGCCTCGGGCGAGCTGCCGACCACTTCGAAGCCCATGCCGGTGAGGCGCTCGCGCGTTTCCGGCAACTGGCCGATGCGCACCGCCTCAGCATGGACGCGCGCGACGATGTCCGCCGGCGTGCCCGCGGGCGCGAGGAAGCCGGTCCACGAATCGCCCTCGTAGCCCGGCAGGCCGGTTTCCGCGATGGCCGGGATCTCGGGCGTCGCGCTGGTGCGTTTGGTGCCGGTGGTGCCGATCAACCTTAAGCGCCCGGTCCTGTGATGGGGCAGGGCGGTGACCACGCCGGAGATCATCATCGGCACCTGACCGGCGAGCACGTCGTTGAACGCAGGCGTGAGCCCCTTGTAGGCGATGTGCACGATGTTGATGCCGGTCATCGCTTTGAGCAGTTCCATCGGGATGTGCTGCGCGCTGCCGACGCCGCCGGACGCGTAGTTGAGTTCGCCGGGGCGCGTTTTCGCCAGCGCGACCAGATCCTTTACCGATTTGACGGGCAGCGAGGGATGCACCGACAGGCCATTGCTGATCATCGCGGCGAGCGAGATCGGCGCGAAATCCCGCAGCGCGTCGTAGGGCAGCTTGGGATAGAGACTCGCATTGATCGCGAGCGTGGCGATGTTGCCCATGTATATCGTGTAGCCGTCGGGGGCCGAGCGCGCGGCGATCTCGGTGCCGATGATGCCGTTCGCGCCGGTGCGGTTGTCCACCACCACCTGCTGCTTCCAGCTCTCCGTCATCTGCTGCGCGTAGATCCGCGCCAGCGTGTCCACGGCGCTTCCGGCCGCGAACGGCAGCACCAGGCGTACGGATTTTGCGGGATATTTCTGCTGGGCAAACGCGCCCGCCGGGACGGCGAGCATTGCGGCAAACACAACGGCTAACGGCAAACGGACATTCATGACGGCCTCTCCCTGGGGTTGTTCCGCGCGGCAGCTGCCGGCGGAACTTATGATGATGAAATGCGGCGCAGGCTAAACATACTCCCCGCGTCTACGCTGTCAAGCTTGGGTTGCGCCGACTTTGTCCCAGACGAGGTATTGCTACTTTCGACCTCGCCAGTAGCCGGGACGGCGGCTGTGGTGTGCTACGGCCAGGATGCGTACCTCTTCGCCGGCAATAACGTAAACGAGAGAATACGGAAAACGCCGCATGCTGTAACGGCGCTTTTCTTTTCCCCAGAGCGCACCCAGCCTGGGATGCTGCAGGAGCAGACCTACGGAGTGTTCGAACTCGGCGAGCAGCGACTGCGAAAGCGCGCTGTCGGCGTGATCCCGGTAGAATTCGGCCGCTTCCCGAAGGTCGCCCTCCGCTTCGGGATGCAGCGAATACTTCACCGGAACTCGGCTTTCAGTTTGGCCAGGGTCTCGGGCCCCGAGCGCATCGTCACGGCGCCGCTCTCGATCTCCGCGTGACGCCGCTCAACTTCGGCGGCCCAGGCGGCCTCGATCTCGGGGTCGGTATCGAGGCTTGCGATCAGCCGCTCGACCAGCCGCGCTCGTTCCGCCGCCGGCAGTTGCAAAGCTTCTGCTTCCAGTTTTTCCACGGTTGAGGACATTGATTACTCCTTCCAGGTCAACAGGGTGCCATAACGTCGGCACTCAGATCAAATCAGTGCGTTGTTCTACCCCACTCCAACCTTACCCCGTCCGGGCAGGGGAGGGAAGGATGTGGAACGACGCCTTGTCCTGTTCGTCCAACTGGGCCATGAGGCCGGTTTCCCAGGCGAGGTACTGCTTCATCGCTTCGCGGTTGCCGGCGTGGCGGTCGTGCACGAAGAACAGGTAATCGACGCACTCGCTGTTGGGCGGCATTTCGGGCGAGGCTTCGGTGGCGTAGCCCGCTTTGGTCCACGTAGCGAGGCCGCCGGCCAGCAGTTTGATGTCCTTGATGCCGGATTCGACAAGTTCGGTCGCGGCAAGGCGCGCGGCGTCGGTATCTTCGGCGACGAGCACGATGCTGCTTTTGGCATGCTTCGCATCGGTGGCGAGACGCGAGCGTATGCTCCAGCGGCTGCCGGGGATATGCGCCTTGCGGAAGTTCATGCTCAGTCCAAGATCGAATAGGGTGCAGCGACCCGCATCGAGTGCTTGCTTCAATTCCGCGGCGGAGATCGTCGCGAGATCCGGCAGGCTGCCCCTCTCCCCAACCCTCTCCCCACGGTTATGGGGAGAGGGAGGTAAAAGGTCTTTGAGTCCGGATTTTACGCCGCCTTCGAGCACGTGGACATCGCAGCCGAGCTGCTTGAGCCAGCTTGCAACCACCGGCGCGCGCACGTTCTCGCCGCCGTCGATCAGCACGATGCGCGCATTCCTGACGCCGACCCACTGGTCGGTGGCCTGGATCAGTTGCCCGCCGGGCGCGTGCACCGCGCCGGGGATCGAACTCGCCTTGAATTCCTCCGGCGTGCGCACGTCGCACAGATAGGTCGTGCGATTCGTTTCCTGGAGCCACGCTGCGACGTCTTGTGCCGCTACGGTCCTGATGCCGAAGCGCGCCATGAGTTTGTTCGCCGCGTCCTGTTGCGCGGGCAGCGCGGCGGCGTCTATTTCCTCCGGATAAGTGCGCGTAGAGCCGTATTCAAGTTGCAGGCCGGACAGGAACCAGCCCTGCGTGCCGTTCTCCAGCGCGTAGACCGGATTCGGCACGCCGAAGTTGATCAGCGTCTGCGCGCCGATGATGGAGCGCGTGCGCCCGGCGCAGTTGACGATGATTTTGGTTTTCGGGTTCTTCACCATTGTCGGCACGCGCAGCGGCAGCTCGGCGTTGGGCACGCAGGTCGAGCCGGGAATGGTCATCTTGTGGTGTTCGTTGACCGGCCGGCCGTCGAACAGCACGAAGTCCTCGCCGGCTTCCTTCATACGCACGAGTTCCTGTGCCGTGATGCGCGGCGTGTGGTACGCGTGCTCAACGAGCTCGCCGAAAGTCTTGCTCGGTACGTTGACGCCGGCGAACAGTGCATGGCCCGCCGCGGCCCACGCCCGGTTGCCGCCATCGACCACGGCGACATCCGTATAGCCCATCGCCTGCAGACGCTGCGCCGCGCGTTCGGCGACGCCCAGCTTCCCGTCGTCGGTGAGCACGATCGCCGCCGCCTTGCGCGGCACCAGCGTGACGATGTCGAGTTCGAGCCGGCTGTAGGGGCAGGGCGTGGCGAACAGCATGTGCGATTCGCCGAACTGGCCGGCTTCGCGCACGTCGAGCAGCGCAAACTCGCTGCCGTCGTGGAGCATGGTCTTGAGCTGTTTTGCGGAAACGCGTTTGGGCGAGGTCATTTTCTGATGATGAGTAATGAGTAATGAGTAATGAGTAATGAGTAATGGGAATGGCAGATTATAACCACTGATAAAGATGGAACCGCCAAGGCTTCTTTTCAATACCCGCTTGACGGGTACGCCAAGAACGCCAAGGAAGATCGGCAACAAGCCGTAGGGCGGGAATCCCTTCCCGCCGCGGAGCAAGTCCCCGGAGGGGGGGCGTATTGTCGCCGGCAAAGGATTGCCGGCCTACTAACTATTTGTCTTTTCTTGGCGTTCTTGCGGTTAATGCTTTTGGTCAAGATCAACGCAGCAGCAGCGGCGCGCCGCTGGCGATCAGGATCAGCGCCACCAGCCGCTTGAACGCGAGCGGGTTGAGGTTGGCGTGGATGTGGTTGCCGAGAAACACGCCGATCATCATCAGCGGCAGCGCCGCGGCGCAGGCGAGCAGCGCATCGTGGTCGAAAGCGCCGACGGCGGCATAGCCCACGCCGCGGAATATTCCCAGCGCGAACAGGATCGCCGCCACGGTGGCACGGAATTCGTTTTTCCCGAATTTGAGCAGGTCGAGGTAGATCGCGAAGAACATGCCGGCCATGGAGCCGAAAATGGTGCCGACAAAACCGGCGATGGTGCCGGCGACCGGCGTAACCACCTGGCCCGGGGGGCGCCATTTCAATCCCGGACGTATCGTCACCCACAGCGAATAGCCGCCGTAGACGAGCACGACGACGCCCAGCGCGTGCGCCAGCGTGCGCGCATCGAGCGTCTTGAAAAAATACAGGCCGATCAGCACGCCGATCAGGCAATACGGCAGGATTCTCCAGGTGTCGCGCCACACCACATGCCGGTAGTCCTTGGCCAGTATCACGAGGGAGGAGAGCAGACCCAGGAAAGTGACCATGGGCACGACGATCTTGAGTGACATCACGAGCGCCAGCAGGGGCACGGTCACGCCGCCGAAGCCGACGCTGCCGCGGACGGCGTAGGACAGGATCAGGACGACGCCGAAGTAAACGATCTGGGGCGGGGTGAGCGCGTCCATGCTACCCGGGACTAGGGCCTGGTACGCTATTTTTCGGACTTCTGCTGGGACGGAAAGCCGCCGAGCAGCGCGGCTGTGGGCCGCGCCGGAGTTCTGCGGTGGGCAAGCAGCGCATGCTCCGTTTCAGGCGCAGCCTTGTCATTCACCGCCGGTTCGTACGGTTTGCTGAAGTCGAATGAGCCGGCAGCCGGGGCCGGTGCACGCGCCGGGACGCGCGCTGAGGACGATGAAGACGGCGGGGATGATTTTTCATGGCGCGGGCGCGGGCTCGAGCGTATGGCGTCTCTGCTCCGGTCCTCGCGCTCGAAACCGGTTGCGATCACGCGCGGGATCTTCAGCTTGAGCAGTTTCTCGATGTCGGCGAGCATTTCCATCTCCTCCGGACTCACCAGCGAGATGGCCTCGCCGGGGCTGCCGGCGCGGCCGGTGCGGCCGATGCGGTGCACGTAATCTTCCGGCGTGTGGGGCAGCTCGTAGTTGATCACGAATGGCAGTTGGTCGATGTCGAGTCCGCGCGCGGCGATGTCGGTGGCGACCAGTATCCGCGCCTTGCCCTGCTTGAATTCTTCGAGCGCCAGCGTGCGCTCGCCCTGGGTGCGGTCGCTGTGTATGGCGGTGGCC
>CAYIRZ010000026.1:13694-15816 GCA_964365845.1 uncultured Streptomycetaceae bacterium | reverse complement strand
CAAGTACTTCACCACGCTATCGACAATGCAAGTGAATAAGACCCTGCTATATACAGCAGGCGATAGAGCCGTGGCAACTTGCAAAACGTCATCTTGCTACTTATATAAAAATATACATCAAAACAGTAAGTTACAATTATAAATGGCTATTATATACCTGACATGACCAACCCATCGGCGCATACTGCATCAACTGCCGAGGGGTTATACATGAACAGCACCATTTGTAATGCCATCAGAGAATGCCGCCTTTTACGGCTCAATTATGACTGGGGTTACAGGGCTGTTGAACCCCACGCTTACGGCCTGAATGATAACGGCCATGAACTTCTACGCGCCTATCAAATCGGCGGAACCAGCCAATCCGGCGAAACAGTCGGCTGGAAACTTTTCCGGGTTGATGAGATATCCGGCCTGCACACCACCGAAGATCATTTCTCAGGGCCTCGCCAAGGATACAAGCGCGGCGATAAAGCCTTAGACCAAACAATTTACTGCCAGCTATAGCACCACAATCGCATGGTGCGTTCCAACCCTCTCTCCCGGCCTCTCTCCCAAAGGGAGAAAGGATGCAACAGTTTTCCCTCTCGATCCCTCATCCCCGACCCTTCTACCGTCAAGCGGCACCGAGGTCCCGAGAGGAGAAGGGAGACACATGCTTCCTCTCTCCTTCCGGGAGAGAGGTCAGGAGTGAGGGCTGGAGGGATCAAGGGTGAGGGACGGGCGGCTCAATATTGCCGCTTGCGTTGGCATTGAACGCAGTAAAAAACTGTTCCGCGAGTTTCTTCGCCACGCCGTCGATCAGGCGCGAGCCGACTTGTGCGAGCTTGCCGCCGATCATCGCTTTCACCGCATAACCGAGCCGGGTGCCTTCGGCTTCGGGTGACAACTGCACATCGGCCTGTCCCCTGGCGAAACCGGCCACGCCGCCCTGGCCTTCGAACACCAGCGTATAGGCGCGCGGCGGATCGACGTCGGAGAGCGTCATCTTGCCTTTGAACTTGGCGGAGACGGGGCCGACCTTGGCGGTCATGGTGAGCTGGTATTCGGTGTCGGAGATCTGTTCGATCGTTTCGCAACCGGGGATGCAGGCCTTGAGAGTCTCGGTGTCGTTAAGCGCGCGCCAGGTCTCGGCCTGTGTCAGGGGAATCAGTTGCTCTCCGGTCATTTCCATTGCGTTTGTCCTGTTCGTATAGCGATCGTCGCGTCATCTTACCGGACGCGTCGGGGGCCAGCCAGCACCGCGGCCAGTTGTGCGAGGCTGTTCAGGTTGTGCACCGGCAGGAAATCATCGACGTGCGGCAACATCGCGCGCACGCCGGCGGGTTTCGCCTCGAACTCAGCGTAACGCAGCAGGGGATTCAACCAGATCAGCCGGCGGCACGACTTGTGCAGACGCTCCATTTCCCGCGCCAGGCCGGCTCCGGCGTCGCGATCGAGGCCGTCCGAAATCAACAGCACGACCGCGCCCTGAGCGAGCAGCCGCCGCGACCAGCGCCGGTTGAATTCCGCAAGGCAGGCGCCGATGCGCGTGCCGCCGGACCAGTCCTGCACCGCCTGGCCGACGTGCGCGAGCGCGGCATCGACGTCGGCGTGGCGCAGTTGCCGCGTGATGTTGGTCAACCGCGTGCCGAAGGTCAGCACGTGCATGCGGTCGCGGTCGTTGGCGAGCGCGTGCAGGAACACGAGCAGCATGCGCGTGTAACCACTCATCGAACCTGAGATGTCGGCGAGGGCGACCAGCGGCGGCGCGCGCCGGATCGCGGCGCGGCGTTTGAGGGGAATGATGGCGCTGTCGCCGTGTAAGGCGGCGCGCAGGCTGGCGCGCAGATCGGCGCGGGGTCCGCGCGCATCCCTGCGGAAGCGGCGCGTCGGCGCCTCGCGCAGTGTCACGCGCATGCGCGCGATCGCGGCGCGCGCCGCGGCGAGTTCGGCCGGCGCCATCGATTCGAAGTCCCGGGTCTGCAGCACTTCGCGCGGCGAGAAGGTGAGTACGGCATCGATCTCGACCTGCCGTTGCGGCGCGCTGTCGTCGCGGGTCGGGGGGGGGGGGCCCCCCGCCCCCCCCCCCCCCCCGCAGGGGGGGGGGGGGGGGTGGGCGACCCCCCCCGAGACCCCCCGC
>CAYIRZ010000026.1:0-13684 GCA_964365845.1 uncultured Streptomycetaceae bacterium | reverse complement strand
GTCGATGAAGACCGCTGCCAGCGTCCAGTAGAAATCATCGCGGCGTGCTATTCCCGAGATTTCGAGCGCGCGCAAGGCGTCGATTACGCGGTCGGGACCGATGGGCAGTCCGGCGCCGCGCAACACGCGCACGAAGTGCATCACGTTCTCGGCCAGGCGGCCGCTCTCGTGCCGCCCGGCGAACCCTTCACCCTTCACCCTTCACCCTTCACCCTTCACCCTTCACCCTCCACTGTCTCTAGGCCGCAAGCTCCGCTTTGACCTGTTCGAGGATGACGGCCGCTGCGCTGCCGTGAATTTTCGCGATGTCGTCCTGGTACTTGAGCAGCACGCCCAGTGTGTCGTTGACGGTATCGGGATCGAGCGTCAGCGCGTTCAGCGCGGTCAGCGCCTTGGCCCAGTCGATGGTCTCCGCCACGCCGGGCAGCTTGAACAACTCCATTCCGCGTAATTTGTTAACAAAAACAACGACTTCCTGTGACAACCGGTGCGGCGCTTCGGGCGCTTTGCGGGCGAGGATCGCCAGTTCGCGCACCGCGTCGGGATAATTCACCCAGTGATACAGGCAGCGGCGCTTAACCGCGTCGTGGATTTCGCGCGTGCGGTTGGAGGTGATGACGACGATGGGCGGTTCTTTTGCCTTGATGGTGCCGATTTCCGGAATGCTCACCTGCCAGTCGGACAGCACTTCCAGCAGATAGGCCTCGAACGGCTCGTCGGTGCGGTCGAGCTCGTCGATCAGCAATACCGGCGCATGGCCGTCAGCCGGTTGCAATGCCTCGAGCAGGGGACGCCGGATCAGGAACTGCTCGGAGAAAATGCCGGTGCCCAGCTGGTCGCGCGATTTCTGGCCTGCCGCTTCCGCCAGACGGATTTCCAGCATCTGCCGCTGGTAATTCCACTCGTAAACGGCGGAGGCGATATCGAGCCCTTCGTAGCACTGCAGGCGCACCAGCTTGCGGCCGAGCGCGCGCGCCACCACTTTGGCGACCTCGGTCTTGCCCACGCCCGCTTCGCCCTCGAGAAACAGCGGCCGCTGCATCCTGAGCGCAAGGAACAACGCGGTGGCGAGACTGCGTTCGGCGACGTAATCATGCGCTGTCAGCAGCGCGAGCGTCTCGTCGATGGAATCAGGGAATGCTGCGGGCACGACTACAAGCCCTCAGCCACAGAGATCACAGAGCTTGGTTTTGCGAAACCGTCGTTGTGTTCTTGAATTTTCTCTGTGGACTCCGTGATCTCTGTGACAAAGTTTTTCATTATTTGCCGGCAAGCGCCGCTGCCACCGCACGCTGCGCGATGACGGTGATGAGATGTGAACGGTATTCGGCGCTCGCGTGCATGTCGGAGTTCAATTTGTCGGGCGCCACGCGCACCTTGGCGATCGCTTCGGGCGCGAATTTTTCAGCGAGTTTCTTTTCCATCGGCTTCACGCGGAATACGGAGCTTGCCGCGCCGGTCACCGCCACGCGCACCGCGTCGGCAGTTTCGGAGATGAACACGCCGACCAGAGCATAGCGCGAGGCGGAGTTCTTGAATTTAATATAAGCGGCGCGCTTGGACAGCGGGAAAGCGACTTCGGTGATGATTTCGCCAGGCTTCAACGCGGTTTCCATCAGGCCTTTGAAAAACCGGTCGGCGGGGATCTTGCGCTTGTTGGTATGGATCACGGCGCCCAGGGCCAGGACCGCGGCCGGATAGTCGGCGGCCGGATCGTTATTGGCAAGCGCGCCGCCGAGCGTGCCCTGGTTGCGCACCTGCCGGTCGCCGATGCCCGCGGCGAGCCGGGCGAGCGCCGGTATGGCCGCCATGACCTCTTGCGATGCGGCGACCTCGGCGTGGCGCGCCATCGCGCCGATGGTGAGCGTCGCGCCGTCGCGCCTGATGCCGCGCAATTCCGCTATGCCGCCGAGATCGACCAGCGCCGACGGATCGGCGAGGCGCATTTTCAATGCCGGGATCAGGCTTTGCCCGCCGGACAGCGGGCGGGCGTTTCCGGACCTGCGCAACAGCGATGCGGCTTCCTTGAGTGTCGCGGGGCGATGGTATGCAAATGCGTACATGGCTGATTCTCCTACGCTGTCTTTTTCCTGCCCGGCCGCGCGGACCGGATCGCGCGCCACACGCGCTCGGGCGTGGCGGGCATTTCGATGTCGCGCACGCCGAGATGCGCCAGCGCATCGACGATAGCGTTGATCACCGCCGGCGGCGCGCCGATCGCGCCGGCTTCGCCGCAGCCTTTGACGCCGAGCGGGTTGTGCGTGCAGGGCGTTTCCCGGGTGCCGACCTTGAAGGCAGGCAGGTCATCGGCACGCGGCAGCGCGTAGTCCATGTAAGTGCCGGTCAGAAGCTGTCCCGACTCGGGATCGTAGACGCAGCCTTCGAGCAGCGCCTGGCCTATGCCCTGGGCAAGACCGCCGTGCACCTGGCCTTCGACGATCATCGGGTTGATGATCTTGCCGAAATCGTCGACCGCCGTGAAACTCACGACCTGGGTGACGCCGGTCTGAGGATCGATCTCGACTTCGCAGATGTGGCTGCCGGCGGGATAGGTGAAATTGGTGGGGTCGTAGAACGCCGATTCGTTCAAGCCGGGCTCGAGCCTGTCGAGCGGATAGTTGTGCGGCACGTAGGCCGCGAGCGCGACTTCGGCGAACGTCTTCTTGCGGTCGGTGCCGGCGACCTGGAATGCACCGTCCGTGAACTCGATGTCCGCTTCGGCGGCTTCGAGCAGATGCGCGGCGATCTTTGCGCCCTTGGCGATCACCTTATCGAGTGCTTTGACGATGGCGGTGCCGCCCACCGCGATCGAGCGCGAGCCGTAGGTGCCCATGCCGAACAGGACGCGCCCGGTGTCGCCGTGCACCACGTCGATGTTTTCGACCGGAATGCCGAGGCGGTCGGCCACCACTTGCGCAAACGTGGTTTCGTGGCCCTGGCCGTGGCTGTGCGAGCCGGTGAACACCGTCACGCTGCCGGTGGGATGCACGCGGATCTCGCCGGCTTCGAACAATCCCGCGCGCGCGCCGAGCGCGCCCGCGATGTTGGACGGCGCCAACCCGCACGCTTCGATGTAGGTCGAAAAGCCCAGGCCTCTCAGTTTGCCGCGCTGTTCGGTCGCCTGGCGCCGCGCTGCGAAGCCGGCGACGTCGGCCAGTTCAATCGCCGCGGTGAGCGTGGCGTCATAGTTGCCGGTGTCGTAGCACAGCGCGACCGGCGTCTGGTACGGAAACGTGGTGATGAAGTTGCGGCGCCGGATTGCCGCGCGGTCCATGCCCATCTCGCGCGCGGCGGTTTCGACCAGCCGCTCGACCACGTAAGTCGCTTCGGGACGGCCGGCGCCGCGGTAAGCGTCGACCGGCGCGGTGTTGGTGAAGACCGCGGTCACTTCGCAGTGGATCGCGGGCGTCGTGTACTGGCCCGCGAGCAGCGTGGCGTAGAGGATGGTCGGGATGCACGGGGCGAAAGTCGAGAGATAGGCGCCCATGTTGGCGGTGGTGGCCACGCGCAGCGCCAGGAATTTGCCGTCCTGGTCGAGCGCGAGCTCGGCGCGCGTCACGTGATCGCGCCCGTGCGCGTCCGTCATGAACGATTCCGAGCGCTCGGCGGTCCACTTGATCGGGCGGTTCACTTGTTTCGCGGCCCAGGTGATCACCGTTTCCTCGGCGTAAAGATAGATCTTGGAGCCGAAGCCGCCGCCGACGTCGGGCGCGATCACGCGCAGCTTGTGCTCGGGCAGGCCCAGCACGAAAGCCGCCATCAGCAGCCGTTCGACGTGCGGGTTCTGGCTGGTGACGTAGAGCGTGTAGGCATCCTCGGCGCGCGCATAGCTCGCAACCGCCGCCCGCGGCTCGATGGCATTGGGAATGAGGCGGTTGTTGATGAATTCGAGCATGGTGACATGCGCCGCCCGGGCGAACGCCTGGTCCACCGCCGCCTTGTCGCCGAGCGCCCACACGTAGCAGGTATTGTCGGGGGCGATGTCGTGAACCACGGGCGCGCCCGGTTTACGGGCTTCGCCGGTGCGTACAGCCGCGGGCAGCATCTCGTAATCGACTGCGATCAGCTCGGCGGCATCCTTGGCCTGATTGAGCGTCTCGGCGATGACCACCGCGACCTGGTCGCCGACGTGGCGCACCTTGCCCTGCGCCAGCGGCGGGTGCGGCGGTTCCTTCATCGGCTGGCCGTTGACGTCGGTGATGAGCCAGCCGCAGGGCAACCCGTTGACCTTGGCGCGGGCGAGATCCTCGCCGGTGAAGACGGCGACCACGCCGGGCGCCGCTTTTGCCTTGCTGGTATCGATGCCGCGCAGTTTCGCGTGCGCATGCGGCGAGCGCAGGAAATAGGCGTAGGTCTGACCCGGCAGCGTCACGTCGTCGGTATAGGTGCCGGTCCCGGTGAGAAAGCGGAAGTCCTCCTTGCGCTTGATCGATTGGCCGATCACGGGTGCATTCATGTCTGGCCTCCCTGTTTCATCGCTGCCGCGCCGGCCTGCACTGCTTTGACGATGTTGTGATAACCGGTGCAGCGGCACAGATTGCCGTCGAGCTCGGCGCGGATGATTTCCTCGGACGGGTCGGGGTGGCGCTGCACGAGCTCGATCACGCTCATCACCATGCCGGGCGTGCAGAAACCGCATTGCAGGCCATGGTGGTCGCGGAAAGCGGCCTGCATGGGATGCAGCTCGCCGGCGGCGCCATGCAGCCCTTCGATGGTGAGGATTGCGGCGCCTTGCGCCTGGGCGGCGAAGAGGTTGCACGCTTTCACCGCGCGGCCGTTCAGATGGACGGTGCAGGCGCCGCAGTGGCCGGTATCGCATCCGACGTGGGTGCCGGTCAGGCGCAGGTGCTCGCGGATGAACTGCACCAGCAGCGTGCGCGGATCGATCTCCGCGCTGACCGGTTTGCCGTTGACAGTCATGGAGACGATGATGCCCATGAACTCCTCCAGATCGTTTGAGTTTGATTCTTGCCCGCGGCGCATCGCGTGCAGCGAGAGGCGGGTCCGGTTTTTAACCCATGCTAGCGCAGGCGCATAGCTGGCGCAACTGCAATGATTCGTATCGCCTAGCAGTCTGTCGGACTTGGATGGTCCGACAAATTCCTAGCGCTTGCCTGCCGGCTGCGACAGCGGACACTCGCGTGCCAGCTTTTTGAGTTTGGGCGAAGCGACGACGCGGTGTTCCTTGACGTAGATCTCGTGGTTGTTTTCCACGTCGTCCAGGCGATACTGATAATTGGCCATCAGCCCAGCGGAGCGCTGCATGCCGTGCTTCGAGGTGTCGGCCAGCCAGTTCAGACGCTCCAGCCGCGCGCCGTTGCCGAGATGAAACCGTGCCACGCCATCGACTGGCTCGTCATTGCTTTTGGCGTGGATAAGATAGTAGGCGGCGAGCGGCACCAGGTGTTTTTGCACGCGCTCGGCGGAATCCGCGCGTTTGAACCATTCCGGTTCTTCCAGAAGCTTGAGTGCCTCAACCGCGGTGCGGCCCGCCGCGGTGGCGGCAAGCTGCTCCTGCGCACTGGCGAGCCAGCTGCGGAAGCCCGGGACCGGAGACAGCGTGGCGTAGGTCTTGATGCGCGGGAATTCCCGCCCCAGCTCCTGCGCCACCTGTTTGATCAGCAGATTGCCGAACGATATGCTGCGCAGCCCTCTCTGGCAGTTGGTGATCGAATAGAAAATGGCGGTGTCCGCCGACTGCGGGTCCGACACCGCCGAGCCGAGATCGAGCAAGGGCTGCACTGCAGCGCTCATGCCCCTGGTGAGTGCAACCTCGATGAAAATCAGCGGTTCGTCCGGCAGCGCCGGATGAAAGAATGCAAAGCAGCGGCGGTCGGCCTCCAGGCGCCTCTGCAGGTCGGGCCAGCCCGTGATCTCGTGGACGGCTTCGTATTTGATGAGTTGTTCGAGGATGATCGCCGGCGTGTGCCAGTCGATCCGCTCCAGCGTCAGAAAGCCGCGGTTGAACCACGAACTGAACAGATGCGCCAGATCGACGTCGATGCCCTTCCATTCCGGATGGGCCTTGAGCGCAGCCAGCAGCTTCTCCCGCATTCCGACCAGGGCAGCGGTGCCGCCTGTGGCCATGTTCAGCCGCCGGAACAATTCCTGGCGCGGCGGCTCGACCAGATGAAACAGCCTGATCAGGCTGTCCGGGGACGGTTGTGCGCAATAATCCTGGCAGGCGCGGGTGAGTTCCTGGGGGTCGGGGGAGAATTCGGAGGCCAGCAGGTCGAAGAACGCCGGCAACGCAATTTCAGGCAGGTTATGGCAGGCAGCCAGTGTTTCCCGCGCCAGCGCCGCGCCCGATACTTCGCCACTTTCGGACAATAGGGAACGGCACAATTCGACGACCTGCCGGGCTTTGCGGTTGGCGCGGGCCCGCTTGTCCGGGTCGACGACCGAGCGGATGATACGCTTGAAAAAAGAAGGGGTATTCATGGAAGTCCCGATGATAGCAAACCCGCGCGGAGCGGGTGAAATATTGCGCCTGAAAACCTGGCTTTAGCCACGGCACGGCGGTTCACCTATAATTCATGCGTATTGACGGCGGGCGGTCCGCCGGGGCAGGATACAAGATAAGGCGACCGTGCTACATTTATCCGGAGGCAACCTTGGACAGCGTTGATACCGAAGTACTCAGAAGCGCGGCGGCATGGCTGGCCGCCGGCCGCAAGACCACGCTCGCGACGGTGGTGAAGACTTGGGGTTCGGCGCCGCGTCCCATAGGCGCGATGCTGGCGATCCGCGACGACGGCCAGGTGTCGGGCTCGGTGTCGGGCGGTTGCGTGGAAGACGACTTGATCGAGCGCGTGCGTGCCCACGATCTCGCCGGTGACAAGCCCGAGGTCGTGACCTACGGCGTGACCAAGGAGCAGGCGGAGCGTTTCGGGCTGCCGTGCGGCGGCACGCTGCAGATCGTGCTCGAGCCGTTGTCTGCCCAGTCCGCGCTCGGCCAATTGCTTGAAACCGTCGAGCGCCATGAACTGGTTGCGCGCACGCTCGATCTGAAAAGCGGCAAGAACACGCTTGCACTCGCCAAGTGGTCGGACGTGCTTGAGTTCGATGGGGGCACGCTCAAGACCATCCACGGTCCGCGCTGGCGGCTGCTGATCATCGGCGCGGGGCAGTTGTCGGGTTATCTGGCGCAGATGGCGCAGGCGCTCGATTACCAGGTCACCGTGTGCGATCCACGCGAGGAATATTCAAACGGCTGGGCTCTGCCGGGCGCGGAACTGAACCGCGGCATGCCCGACGACGTGGTGCTGGCGATGAACATGGACGCGCACACCGCGGTGGTCGCCGTCACTCACGATCCCAAACTCGACGACATGGCGTTGCTGGAAGCGCTCAAGTCGCCGGCGTTTTATGTCGGCGCGATCGGCTCCAAGGTCAACAACGACAAGCGCCGCCAGCGGCTTGCGCAGTTCGACCTCTCCGCCGAGGAAATCGCGCGGTTGCACGGCCCGGTAGGATTGCCGATCGGCAGCCGCACGCCGCCTGAGATCGCAGTGTCGGTGCTTGCCGAAATGACGGCGGTGCGGCGCGGCGTTACGATTGCGACGATCGGCGAGCGTCCCGGCGTACCGGCATCGCAGAACGATCCGCTCGCCTGCAGTTAGGAGTTTGTCGGACTGGGGTTCGACAAACTCCGGTATTGCATCATGCGTTTTCATCCCACCCTACTTCGCGCAGCCGGTGTTTTTCTGCTTGTGGTCTGGCCGGCCATCGAGGCGCCCTCCGCCGATCTGACCGCCAGCGGCATTTTCCTCGTGGCCGCGCGCGAACTGCGCGATCCGAATTTCAGGGAAACCGTGGTGCTGGTCACCCAGCCCGGCAGCGGCGAACCGTTCGGCGTTATTATCAACAGGCCGCTCCGCCCCCGCCTGAGTGAAATATTTCCGGAATACGAGATGCTGAAAGGCAGACAGGACGTGGTTTATTTCGGCGGTCCGGTGACGCAGGAGGGGCTGGTGTTCCTGGTGCGCTCGAACGAGCCGCCGCCGCGTGCCGCGCAGGTGCTGAACGATGTTTATTTCAGCAACGATCCGGACTGGATCGATGGCATGCTGAAACGCGTCAATCCGACAGAAGGGATGCGCGTTTACGCGGGCCATGCCGGGTGGGCGCCCGGGCAGCTGCAGAACGAGATCGCGCAAGGCGGCTGGCATGTCGTGCCGGCCGACGCCAATACCATATTCCATAAAGAGGCGTCGACCATCTGGCCCGATCTCATCAAGCGCGCGACGTTGCGGCATACGCGTGCCGAAATCCCGGTGCCCGCCTTCGGAGTCCGCTGAATCCCTTTGGTGCGGATATCGGCCGCAGCCAGGCGGGCAACGCTGTAAAATCGAGGTTTTCATACGGGCGGGGCATTTCCATGCGGGTAGGCATTATCGGCGGCGGCAGCATCGCGCGGCTGTTTCTGGAACACATCAGGCGCGGCGATCTCGGTGATGCACAGGTGGTGGCCATCGCCGGCCGTAGCGATGCCTCGCGCGGCAAACCGCTGGCGCAGGAATACGGCGTGGCATTCGTCACGAGTTTCGAAGGACTGCTGGCGCAGCGCCCGGACGTGGTGGTCGAGGCCGCATCCCATGGCGCGGTAAGAGCCTATGCCGAGAAACTGCTGGGGCAGGGCGTGGCGGTCATCGTGCTCTCCGGCGGCGCGCTGTGCGACGATGAATTGCGCGAAAGACTCGAACGGGCAGCGCAAAAAAACGACGCGCTGCTCTATGTGCCTTCGGGCGGCATCGGCGGGCTCGATGCGCTGAAAGCGGCGTGCATCGCCGGCGTCGATGAAGTCACGATTGTGGTGAGCAAGCCGGCGCCGGCATGGAAAGGCATCGCTTACGTCGAGAAGCTGGGAGTCGATCTCGATAGTTTACGCGGCCCTTGCGTATTGTTCGAAGGCACGGCGCGCGAAGGCGTGCCGCATTTTCCGGCGAATGTGAACATCGCGGCCGTGCTGTCGATGGCGGGCATCGGTTTCGACAAGACCCGGCTCAAGGTGATCGCCGACCCAGCGCTCAGGTACAACACGCATTTCATCGAGATCAAGGGCAAGACCGGCAACATCAGCATCAAGCTCGAGAACGTGCCGGCGCCGGACAACCCCAAGACCGCCTGGCTTGCATGCTACAGCGCGCTCGCGGCGTTGAAACTCGTGAAGTCGCCGGTGCGCTACGGGACGTAATTCTTTGATTGCCATGACCTCGACACAGAAAAAACTCAAGTCACTAATCACCGACCTTTATGGCCGAAATCATTCCCCTTCCCGCATCCACCGTCGTTCTCGTCCGTGATTCCGGGCGGGGGCTGGAGGTGTTGCTGATGCAGCGCAACCTCCAGTCGGGCTTCATGCCCGGCATGTATCTTTTTCCCGGCGGCGCGCTCGACGCCGGCGACGCTTCCGAGACAATGGCGGCATTGTGCGTCGGACTCGACGACAGGACGGCGAGCGGCAAGCTTGGCATTGCGCGCGGCGGGCTCGCGTACTGGATTGCCGCCATACGCGAGTCCTTCGAAGAAGCGGGTGTTCTGCTCACTTACGACAGAAGCGGCGCATTGATGCTGCTGGACCGGCCGGACGAAATCGCGCGCTTCGGCGCTCATCGCCATGCGCTTAACGCCGGCGAACGGGAGTTTGCCGCGTTGCTGCACGGTGAAAGTCTGCGGCTCGCTACCGACCAGCTGGTCTATTTCAGCAACTGGATCACGCCGGCCGGCGCGCCGCGCCGTTACGACACGCGGTTTTTCGTCGCGGCTGCGCCCGCCGGACAGGACGTGCTGCATGACAATCGCGAAACCATCAGCCATGCGTGGGTGAATCCGGGGCAGGCGCTGGACAAGCACCGTGGCGGTGAATTCAAGATGCGCACGCCTACCGTGAAGACGCTCGAGCAGTTTGCCGAATTTTCCGCGGCGCGGAGCCTGATCGAGGCGATGCGGGCGCAACGCGATATTCCGGCGCTGCTGCCGCGCATCAACAAAAACGGCGAGCGCCTGCTGCCGGGCGATCCCGGTTACGAGGAGGCGGCTTCCGCCGCAGGGCAGGGTCAATGGCAGATGTGATCCCCGGCGCCGTCACCGAACTCAACAAGTATGTCCGCCGCCTGACCGCGCCCAATCCGGGCGTCATGACCGGCCCGGGCACCAACAGTTATATCGTCGGCGAACGCATATTGGCGGTGATCGACCCGGGGCCGGCGATCGAGTCGCATGTGCGGAAACTGATCGAAGCCACGGGTGACAGGCTGCGCTGGATCGTCTGCACCCATACCCATCTCGATCACTCGCCGGCGGCCGCAATGCTCAGGCAGGCGACCGGCGCGCACGTGCTCGGCATGCCCGCGCAGGACGACGGACGGCAGGACATGCAGTTCAAGCCCGACCGTGTGTTGCGTCATGGCGATGTCGTCGATCTGGGGCGTTACACGCTGCGCACGGTGCACACGCCCGGACATGCCTCCAACCACCTGTGCTACCTTTTCGAGCAGCAGAAGCTGCTGTTCACCGGCGATCACATCATGCAGGGCTCGACCGTGGTGATCTCGCCGCCTGACGGCGACATGCAGGCGTACCTCGATTCGCTCGCGAAGCTGCTTGAAATCGACATCGCGGCGCTGGCGCCGGGCCACGGCCACGTGATTGCCGACCCGCGGGTGGAGATCAGCCGCCTCATCGAACACCGCCTCGGACGCGAACAGAAAGTGCTCAATGCCTTCGGCCGGAAAAATCCGGCGACGCTGGACGAGTTACTGCCCGTTGTCTACGACGACGTAGCGGAGAAGCTCCATCCCGTGGCGCGGCGCTCGCTCCATGCGCATCTCATCAAGCTCGTGCGTGATGCAAGGGTGCGTGAGAATGGCGGCTTCTGGGAATGCTTTGACCTGCAAGGCCTATCGCGCCTATGATCGAAAAGCGTTCTGATGTAGGAGCTTGTTGGACTTGAGTCCAACGAGATCCTTAAACAAAACCGCCCTGAAAAAAATGCGAAAGTGTCATTTTAGCAGCCTGTCGGACCATCAAAGTCCGACAGGCTGCTAGCGGGTTTCACCGCCGCGACGACGGCATGATGGGGTAAACGATGGCAGAGTTGGAAAAAAAATGCATGTCAGTCAGTTCGATCATGACGGTCGAGCCGGTTTGTGTCGACCCGAACACGTCCATCAAGGACGCGGTGCGATTGCTCCACGATCACAAAATTCGGCACCTTCCCGTCACCGGCCCGGCAGGCAACGTCCGGGGACTCGTGAGCAACCGGGACATGCTGGTGGCCCACATGCGGGTCCGGCGCGACGCTCTTTATACCGAACGGCTGGTGGCCCCCATCATGACGCGGGAGGTCGACTGCATAGCGCCCGATGCCTGCGCCTATGCCGCCGCGCGCTACATGTACGCCCACAAGCGCGGCTGCCTGCTGGTCGTCAAGGAAGACCTGCTTGTCGGCATTCTGACTGAAGCCGATTTCGTGAAAGCTTTCGCGGGCGGATCGACCTGCAACTGTCAGGCCGGGATCGGGCAGAATTCTGATTGAGGATTCAGCCGGTCTTTCATTTCTTTCGTCTGCAGGACTTTCGCGACTTCCTTGTTCCATATGTTTTAAAATGATTATTTTGTGACGCTCCCACCGCTATTCGAGCGGCTTTTCGGCGGCCACGATGCCGTCGGTATCGCAGTACAGGTAATGTCCCGGCATGAAGTTTACGCCCGCGAACATGACTGGCACGCCGACCACGCCCAGCCCGTGCTTGTCGCTCGACAGCGGCACGTGGTTGAGCGCGCGGATGCCGATTTTCACCTTGTTGATCGCTGCCACGTCGCGCACGCAGCCGTTCAGCACAATGCCGCTCCAGCCATGCTTGGCGCCGATGCCGGCGACCAGATCGCCGACCAGCGCGCACTTGAGCGAACCGCCGGCGTCGACCACCAGCACCTTGCCTTTGCCCGGTTTGGACAGCGTCTGCTTGACGACGGTGTTGTCCTCATAGCATTTGACGGTTTCGATTTGCCCCGAAAACGCCGGATTCCTGCCGTACATCTTCAGTACCGGCAGCGCCACCTGGATGCTGCCTCTGTATTTGTCGCACAGATCGACGGTCATGAACTTTTTCATTACGTGTTTCCTCGATGTAATTCTCTGTGACCTCTGTGGCAAAGAAGCTTATGCAGTGCACAACTGCCGGTTTCCGGCAGCGAGCAGCGCCACGAATTCGCGCGCCGAGTGCCGTTCGATGGCGAGCGCCATGGCGGCAATGGCATCGACCGGCAACTGCGGATTGATGCCGCGGAATTTTTCGGTGATGCCTTGAGCATCGATCGGCGAAGCGGGTGAGCCCGAAGGGTCTCGGACATCCACGCGCACCCATTGGCCGTCGTGCTCGGCGGCGACCCAGCCCGCGAAGTGCTCGGGATAGAGTTTGTCGAGCCCGGGGTCCTTGACCAGTTCGAGATTCGCAGCGAGCGCCAGCAGCGCCGGATCGGAAAGCTTTTTCTCCGCGAATTGCGCCGGCAGCACCTGGCCCTCGGCGAGCGCCGCGGCGACGACGTAGCGCAGACTCATCTGCGCGTTGAGCGCCGAACTCGGCAAATAATTGAAGCCGCATTGCACGTCGACCACGTTGCCGAGGCCCACGCGCACGCGGCGCTTCACGTCCCACGGCGCGCCCAGCCTGCGGCGCAATTCGAGCGCGGCGTCGATGTAGGAATGCGTGCTGCCGCAGCACGAATAAGGCTTGATCGCCGTCGCATCGAGGTGATAGACCGCGCCCAGGCCCTGGGTGAGCGGCGCGGGGTCGGAGGCGTCGGAATAGGCCTTGAGCACACCGCCGTCTTTGAATTCGTAGATCTGCGTCGGTCCGGTGAAGCCGAGCGCCGCCAGTTCGGCGGCCAGCACGCCCGAATGCGACGCCTTGCCGGCGTGCAGACGCTTGCTCATGGTGCCGTCGGCGTTGAAGGCCCAGGTGCCGGCGCCCTGCGTGCCCGCGAGGCCCAGTGCCCAGGCGGTTTGCTCGTCGTTCAGGCCGAGCAGCGAAGCGCACGCCGCCGCCGCGCCGAACGGACCGCAGATGCCGGTGATGTGCCAGCCGCGCAGCCGCGCGGCGGAAGGATTGAGCGCGAGGCTGGAGCGGATCATGACTTCATAACCCGCGGCGATGGCGGTCACCAGTTGCTCGCCGTTCGCATCGAGCTTTTCCGCCAGGGCGAGGGCCGCGGGTACGACCACCGCACCGGCATGCAGCTTGGCGTTGTGGTAATCGTCGAGTTCGAAAGCGTGCGCCGCAGTGCCGTTGACGAGAGCGGCATCGGCGGTGCGCAGCGAAGGCGCCCGATCACCCCACACCGTGGCCTGCTGGGCCTTGCCCGCGCCGCTTTGCGCCCATTTGAGCAGCATCTGCGCCCACGGCGTGCTATAGCCGTAGACACCGCAGCCGGCGGTATCGAGAATCGCGCAGCGCACGACTTGCCGGGTGCGTTCGGGCAGATCAGCGTGGCGCAGGTTCGTAATCCAGCTCGCGACCTCGCGGGTGGGAGCAGCAACGGCTCGACGATCGAAATTCATGAACGTCTCCTCTATGGGCGCCCGTCCTGGCACGCATTCGTATTGTAAGGTCGGGCGCGGCCGCTGTCATTTTAGTGTGCTGTCCCGAAAATAATTCGCATATTCGTAGGTCGCCAATCC
>CAYIRZ010000025.1:0-15828 GCA_964365845.1 uncultured Streptomycetaceae bacterium | reverse complement strand
CGAGTTCGACTCGAACGGCAAAGCCCTCTCGATCGAGGAGAAACCCAAGCAGCCTAAGAGCGACTACGCGGTCACCGGCATCTACTTCTATGACGCGGGCGTCTTCCCGGTGATCAAGTCGCTCAAGCCCAGCGCCCGCGGCGAACTCGAAATCACCGACGTCAACAACGAATACCTGCGCCGCGGCGAGCTTGCGGTCACATTGATGGGCCGCGGGGTTGCATGGCTGGACACCGGCACCCATGCCTCCTTGCTCGAGGCATCGATGTTCATCGAGACCATAGAAAAGCGTCAAGGACTGAAAATCGCCTGCCCGGAAGAGATCGCCTACCGCATGGGCTATATCACCACCGAACAGCTTGAGTCTATCGCCGGCTCGATGGGGAACAACGCCTACGCCAAATACCTGGCGGAAGTCGTTCAGGAAGCCCGGCGATCATGAATATCATCAAGACCGGCATCCCCGGAGTTTTGATCCTCGAACCGAAAGTGTTCGGCGATGAGCGCGGCTTTTTCTACGAAAGTTACAACGAACGTGACTTCATCGAAAAAACCGGGGTCAACGTCCGCTTCGTGCAGGACAACCATTCACGGTCGGCAAAGAATGTGCTGCGCGGCCTCCACTATCAGATTCAGCAACCGCAGGGAAAACTCGTGCGCGTCACGGCCGGCGAAGTCTATGACGTCGCGGTGGATATACGCCGAAGCTCACCGACCTTCGGCAAATGGGTTGCGAATGTGCTGTCGGACAAGAACAAGCATGTGCTGTGGGTGCCGCCGGGTTTTGCGCATGGTTATCTCGTCACCAGTGATTATGCGGAATTTCTCTATAAAACAACAGATTACTGGGCACCCTCCTGCGAACGTTGTATCGCCTGGAACGATTCCGAGTTAAACATCCCCTGGCCGTTGCAGGGCAACCCATTGGTGTCCGCAAAAGACCGGCAGGGACTGCCCTTCGGCAAAGCCGAGGTTTTTCCGTGACAACCATACTGCTGACGGGAAAAACCGGGCAATTGGGCTGGGAATTGCAGCGCACTCTCGCCCCACTAGGGCACGTCGTTGCACTTGACCGCCTGCAAATGGACCTGTCCAGCCCCGACTCCATCCGGAAAGCTATTCGCGATATCTCGCCCGACATTATCGTCAATGCCGCAGGCTGTACCGCAGTAGACAAGGCGGAATCAGAAGCCGGCCTCGCGATGCAAGTCAATGCGATCGCACCCGGCGTGATGGCCGAAGAGGCGAAACGCCTGAATGCGCTGCTCGTCCACTATTCCACCGATTACGTTTTCGACGGCAGAAAGCCGGAGCCCTATGCGGAAGAAGATGAGCCCAACCCCGTGAACACCTATGGAATGTCCAAGCTGCAGAGCGAGCGCGCGATAGCCGCATCCGGCTGCGCACACTTGATTCTGAGAGCGAGCTGGATTTACAGCGGTCGCGGCACCAACTTCGTGCTGACCATGCTTCGGCTCGCCCGAGAGCGAAAAGAGCTTGCCATAGTAAACGATCAGATCGGCTCACCGACTTGGGCGCGGGCGCTTGCCCAGGCCACCGCGGAGCTGCTCGGCAAAACCAGGCGCGCCAAAGAAGAGACGGGCATATATCACTTGTCAGCCACGGGATATACCTCACGCTATGATTTCGCGAAGAAGATCATCGAACTGGCGCGACAACTTTCCGGCGAACAGACAGGCTGGGCCACGTTGCGGCCAATAACATCTGCGGAGTACCCTCTGCCCGCGGCAAGACCGCTTAATGCCGCCACGAGCAAAGAAAAAATAAAACGCGTCTTTGGAATCGAGATGCCCACTTGGCAGGAGCAACTGAAGGATTGCCTTAGCGATCCAGAGGCACGCGACACTTTCTTACGGATTCCTGACAAGGCGCTTCCGCCCAGATGAAGTTATCAGCCATCATCATTACCAAAAATGCCGGGCACACCCTACGCCGCTGTCTGGAATCCGTGGCATGGGCGGATGAAACCATCGTCGTTGATTCGAACAGCAGCGACGACACCGCCGACCTCTGCCGCGAACTGGGTGTAGCGCTCCACCAAACGTCCGACTGGCCGGGGTTCGGCCCGCAGAAAAACCGCGCGCTGGACCTTGCCACGGGTGAATGGGTGATATCCATTGATGCGGATGAGTGGGTGACTCCTGAACTGCGTGCGGAGATCGAACGCTTGACCGCAGACCCCGGCAACAAGATGGCGTTTTCCCTCCCGCGCCGTTCGAGTTTCTGTGGCCGCTATATGCGTCACTCCGGCTGGTGGCCCGATTATGTGATCAGGCTGTTCCGCCGCAGCGCCGCGCGCTTTTCGGATGACAACACTCATGAGCGGCTGATGGTGAAAGGCGCTACCGGCAAGCTCAAGCAGCCGCTCATGCATCAGGCTATAGACGACCTCGACCAGATGATCTCCAAGATGAATGCATATTCGACCAACACGGCCCGGATGTTTCACGAGCGCGGACGCCGCGCCTCGCTGATTACCGCGATGCTGCATGGCTGGTGGACATTCATGCGCACTTATTTTCTGCGCTTGGGGTTTCTCGACGGTCGCGAAGGATTCATGCTGGCCGTGGCCAATGCGGAAGGCTCTTATTACCGCTATCTCAAGCTGATGCTGCTGTCCAAGAAAACCGGTAATGAGTAATGGGTCAAGGGTCATGAGTAAAAGCTGATGCGCGGCAGCAGCCCATTACCCATCACTCATCACCGCACATGCGCATAGCCGTCGTCGTCGCCACCTACAACCGTCCTGACGCGCTTGCCGCTTTGCTCGACGGCTACCTGCATCAGGACGACCGGAACTTCGAGGTAATCATCGCCGATGATGGCTCGGCCAACGAAGTCAGGCAGGTGGTCGAGTCTTACGTGCGCCACGCGCCGTTTGCATTGTCCCATCTCTGGCATAAGGATCTGGGCTTCCGCGCCACGGTCATGCGCAACCGCGGGCTGGCGGCGACGAGCGCTGACTACGTGATTTACACAGACGCCGATTGCGTGCCATCACGTGACTTTGTCAGCCAGCATCGCAAGCTTGCCGAGCCGGGATATTTTCTGTCCGGCAACCGCATCCTGCTGAGCGCGGCATTTACGGCAATGGTGCTGCGGCGGCACTTGCCGATCCATGACTGGGGCCTGCCGCGCTGGCTGGGCGCGTGGCTAAGGCGCGACGTCAACCGTTGGCTTCCAATGGTCAAGCTGCCCGACAGCGCTTTGCGCAAGCGCACGCCCGATCGCTGGAAAGGTGTTAAAACATGCAACTTTTCTGCCTGGCGCAAAGACCTGATCGCCGTGAACGGCTTCGATGAAGCCTATGCCGGGAAATGGGGCCTTGAGGATTCCGATCTGGCGATTCGACTGTTGCACGCGGGCATCAAGTACAAGAGCGCGCGCTTCGCCGCACCGGTGTTCCACCTCTGGCACAAGGAATCAGACCACAGCGGCTTCGCGGAGAATCAACTTCTGCTCGACGGGCTTATCGCATCCGCGCGCACTTACGCGCAGCTAGGCGTCGATCAGTATTTATGAGGTCGCCGCCTCGCAGCGTGCTGGTGATCGTCACTCGCCGCATCGGTGACGTGCTGCTTGCAACGCCACTTATACGATCGATCAAACAAGCATATCCCGATGCTGCGCTCGATGTTCTGGTGTTTGAGGGCACGCATGGGCTACTGTCGGCCAACTCCGACGTACGACGCATCATCACCGTGCCCGAGCGCCCGGGATTAAGCGCGAATATCGCATTGATATCCCGGCTATGGCGGCGTTATGACATGGCGGTTTCCCTGGTGCCCGGTGATCGGCCGACGCTGTATGCGTTCATTGCCGGCCGATGGCGTGCTGGATTGCTGACCGATACCCGCAAAGAGCGCTGGAAACGACGCTTGCTGCACCGCTGGGTGCCGTTCGATAACCTTAATACCCATAGTGTACGCATGCACTTGGCGCTGGCTGACGCGCTCGGCATTGCCCCCCACGCTGATGTCGTGGTGACCTGGTGTGCCGAAGCTGCGCGACAAGTGAATGCACTGCTTGGCGCCCAAGGCATGCAACCGATCGCCGTGCTGCACACCTACCCCAAGTTCAACTACAAGATGTGGCATAAGCGGGGGTGGATAGACATCGCACACTGGCTGACTTCCCGTGGCTTCCGTATTGTGCTCTCGGGAAGCGCGGATGCAGTGGAATTAACATACGTTGCCGATCTCGCAAGTAAAATGCCGCCGGGCGCGATCAATGCTGCCGGCAAACTCTCTCTCGCGGCTTCGGCGTTCCTGGTGAGCCGCGCCGGGATTTATGTGGGGCCCGATACGGCCCTCACCCATGTCGCAGCGGCACTCGGCGTGCCTACCGTGGCGCTATTCGGCCCATCCAATCCGGTGAAATGGGGCCCGTGGCCCAAGGGCCAGCCTGGCGGCGTCAATCCCTGGCGGCGCTGTGGTAGCCAGCGTATTCGCAACGTAACCTTGCTGCAGGGGACCGAATCGTGCGTGCCGTGCTTGCAGGAAGGCTGCGAAAGAAATATCAAAAGCTTCAGCGACTGCCTGCAGCATATTCCCGCTGAAAAGGTAATCATCGCAATCCAGGCTGCCATGAAGATCGCCGATTGAGGGCGAGATCAGCGTGCGCTTCGCCCTGCTGTTTAGCCTCCTCGCAAAACCGCGCCCATTTGGCTATTTTTAAGCGCTTAGGGCAAAATCTGACAACTGTTTACAGGAAAAATCCAGATTGTTACCCGCTGACTTTATTATCTATTGCAAGTCTTACCAGGGTGACTTGAGCCGGGCCGTGCGCTTGGCTAAAAGTGTTACCAAGCACAATAGAAATGACCTCCCCTTCTATCTGAGCTGCCCATCGGACGACTTGCCGGCCTTCCGTGGCGCCCTGGCCGGAATGGGGGTGAATCTGATTGCCGATGAGGAAATCGCTGCCGCCAACCCAAGGGCGAATAGCTCCATCATGACGGAATGGGATCCTCGCCAGGCGCAACAGGTGATCAAAAGCGAGCTTTGGCGCGCCGTCGCCTGCAAAGCCTACCTGTGTATCGATTCCGACAGCATCTTCTTGCGTGATTTCGGTTTGGCGGATTTCATTCATCCCAGCGGAAATCCTTACACGATTTTGCATCAGGCCAAGGATTTTTTACAGCAAGCGTTAAATGCCGGTCGCCCTAAAGTAGTCCATCATTTTCAGGACGATGCCAGGGTAATGCAGGCGATTTTTTCCCGTCAGGGGCCCTTATATGACTACGGCCCCACTCCGGTCATTTGGGCTGCGCAGGTGTGGAAAGACCTGGATGAACAATATCTTTTCCCGCGCGGGATGACACTTTGGGATGCCATTGCCCAACGTTCAGGTGAACTGCGCTGGTATGGTGAAGCTCTGCTGCGGTTCCAATCCATCCCCATCTATCCCATCGAACCCTTGTTCCGTGTGTATCACTACGAATGGCAGTGGCGTCAATTGCAGGCCAATGGCGAGACAGAGGAGAAAGTGGCCGCCAATTATCTGGGAGTTGTCTACCAATCTAATTGGCACGGCAAGAAACCCAGAAACCCGATCAAGCGCCTATTCAGGAAAGTATTCGGAAAATGACAAGCATGGCGGCTGCCGTGAGGAATAAGTTGTGAATGTTCGCTGGCTCATTCTGTCGCACGCTTTCAATATGGACGGGCGGGCGGCAAGCCAAACCATCACCGACAAGATTCCACATTTTCTCAAGGCCGGAATTGAATTACAGGTTCTGAGTGCGGTTACCGGCGAGAAGGATGACCGTTTCCGTCATGACCAGCTATTGCCCTGGGGGCCATCTGGTTTGCGTTTCGATTTTCGTCACTGGGTTACTGTGCGCTTTGGGCGGACTTGGGTTTACAAAGTATTTACACCCTTGCTGTCGCTACTGTTGTCCCCTTTCATCTTGCTGGAAAAAGTTTTACTCGGGCTGTCCAGCCATTGGTCATGGGCTATTCCCGCCACCATTCGGGGATGGTGGCGGATTCGAACGGGACAGATGGGTCTTGTCTACTCCACGGGTGGGGCATGGTCGGCACACCTGGCCGGCTGGTGGCTAAAAAAACTGACGGGCACACCTTGGATTGTAGAAGTTCACGATCCACTGGTACAACGCGACACAGCGCAGCGTAGTGTCAGAAAATATCGGGACGCCAAGGCCCAGGCCTGGCTGGAAAAAGTGATCTGTCGTGATGCTGATGCGGTGTGGTGGTTTACCGAAGCCGCCTTGCGCCACGCGCGAGAGCGTAACCCCGAATTAGGTGCACGCGGATTTTCAGTGTGTGCCGGCGCGGAACCCCCGCCCATCATGGGACGACATCAAGACAGCGCCTTGTTAACGATTGCTCACTTTGGCTCACTGTCGACAACGCGTTCTTTAGCGCCATTTTTGAAATCCCTGTTTTCATTCTGCGAGCGCATACCCGAGGCGGCGGAAAAAATTCAAGTTCATGTTTATGGCGCGACGCTGGATGAAGTGACAAGGGCGTTGCTGGAAGGCCACCCTCTGCAGCGCATGGTGCTGGCCCATGGTCGTCTTGAGCGCGACCCGGTAACAAATTTAAGTGGCCGAGAGCAGGTGTTGAAAAAAATGTATGAGCACGATGCTTTGCTGCTACTTCACGGCGAACACGCTGCCTGCGAGGAATACATCCCGTCCAAGGTTTATGAGTACTTCTGGACCGGTCGCCCAATCCTGGCCCTGACGCATAACAACCCGCAATTGGATTCATTAATCAAAGAACGCGCGGGGTATCTCTGCGCGGCAACCGATCCCGCATCAATCGATCAGGCAATTCACCGGCTATGGAGCGATTGGCAAGCAAAGCGCCTGCCAACCCCGCCCGCGTCCCCCGTTACCGTCGAACAGACTGTTCGCACGATAATGGGCGAGATTAAATTGCGCTTGGGACCAGCCTGAAATTATCTTGAGGCCCACTTAGGATTCTTGATGGCCAAATCATTTTTGGACATTCTCGTACTTGCTTACAACAACTTCGAGACTCTGACACGCCCTTGCCTTGAATCCTTGCTGATTGACTTGCCGGGCTGCGCAGAAGATGTCGCTATAAGCGTTCTCGATAATGCGTCGCCCGACGGCAGCGGGCAGGATATGCTTGTTTGGGCACGGAAGTATCCATTCGTACAGGTGACGGCGTCAAAAAAGAACCTTGGTTTTGCGGGCGGGATGAATTCTTTGGCTGAACAGGGCAGCGGTGAATGGTTGCTGCTGGCAAATAACGACACCTGCTTTGCCAAAGGCGCGCTCCCAAGGCTCGTGGAAGTGCTCAAAACCTGCCCCAGCGAAGTAGGTTTGGTGGGCCCGATCACAAACGCAGCCGGCAACGCCCAGCATTATGATTTTGGCGCGGATTCGAAAGAAGAGATTTTACTCAAGGGCGCGGCGTTGGTTGCCAACCCCACGGGCATGCTGATACCAAGCTATCGAATAGATTTCTTTTGCGCCGCGATTCGAAGGCGGGTGTGGGAAAAGCTCAATGGTTTGGATCGGAGTTTCGGTTTGGGTTATTACGAGGATTTTGATTTTAGCCTCAGGGCAAAGCAGGCAGGCTCAAAGTTGGTTATCACCGAGGATGTGTTCGTATGGCACAAAGGCGGCGCAGCGTTCTCGGCGTCCGCTGGGCAGAAGCGCCTGATCAAGGAAAATAAGAAAAAATTCTTAAAGCTGCATCCGGAAGCAATGTTGCCCCACAGGCGCCATGAAAATTTACGTGCATTGTGCTGGTATGCGGAAAACCAAATTGATAAAAGCGTTGCCGGTGCGTATTTTTTGAGAAGTCGCTATAGGCAGAATATGTTGATAAGCGATTTGCCCAGGGGTTTGATCAAAAGATTTTTGTGGAAACTGAAAATATCCAGGCTCAACCTAAAGCTTCCTCAAAAACCCAACTAACTTGATCTTCACTTTAAAGCCAAAAATTCCTGGGGGCGATATCAATCCCGTATAGTTCTTCACATAGATAAGGACTGCGCGGATAACCCCCACATCCAATATCGAGATGTTTGCGTGTGTTCGGCATGATTTACTTTCTTTCCCCGGTCCCCGCCTGACACGCCGAGCCACGGCACAATAAAAAGAGCTCGTTGCCGCCGAGCTGATAGCGCTGGCTGACTTGCCCCAGTTGCGGGTTGGCGGTATAGGCAAGCACATAACCATTGTCCCATTTATCAGGCGGTTTAATCAGTCCCTGCGGAAAACGCATGGTGTAGATGTGGGCGCTGACACTCAGGCCGGTGGCGGAAAAATCCGTGACATATAGCGGGAAACCTCGGGTCTTCTCCAGGATATTCGCCGCGGTCGCCGCGTAATTGCCGCGGAACTTCTCTTGGTAAGCGGGAAACGCCCATAGCCCCAGCGCATATTTGAGCGCGATGAACACGACCAGCCAGCGTACCGCGAGGCGCACCCGCGCTGCGCCCGCCTGCCAGATAACGTAGGCGATGATCAGCGTGATCAGCGGATAAATCGGCATGATGTAGCGGATGTGGGATTCGGGCCACCACCAGTACGGAAGAAAGTTGAGCGCGGTCATCCACACGAGCAGGGCCAGCGGTAAAGCATCTTGCGTGACAACCGCCTTTGTTCCAGGTGAAGTATTCCTGCCGCGATACCAGAAATAGGCCGCAAGCACGCTGGCCGGCAGAAATCGCAGGAACGTCTCCAGGGGAAAGGCCCACAACTGATTGAGATAATTCGCCACGCCGGCAATTTGGAACTTGTACACGATATCCTCCACAGCCCCGGTGCTATGAGCGCCACGCACCACGTATAGGTTCCACAGGATGAAGGCCGCAATACCGGCAAGATGCGCGGCGATCGAGCCGGGCCGCAATAGCACGCGGCGATAATCACGCCGGAAAAACAACACCACGAAAGCGGCGCCGTAAAAGACATAGGCAGTCGGCACTTTGGTAAGAAACCCGCAGGTAAGCGCTGCCATTCCGATCCAGATCAGCCATGCCCTGCCCCGTTCCACCGCGACCCAGGTGCAGGCAATCGCAGCAAACACGCACAGGGTGAACAGCGAATCCGAATACGCCAGCCAGCCACGGTAGAACAAAACATCGCCCGAGAGGTAGACCAGTGCAGCGAATGCTGCCAATACATGATTTCGGGTAAGATGCGTAGTGAGCCAGGCAAGCACCCCCCCGGTCGCAACGGTTGCGGCCGCGGTAACCAGGCGCGAGGCCTGCAGCACATGCTCCCAGCCCATGAGATTGGCGAGTGGAATGACCAGCCAGTTGAGGAAGGGCGGACGCGGATTAGTCGTGCCACACAGCGTCGTCAGGAAAAATTCTCGGTTCGCCCACATTTCCAGAGAAATGATGGTGTAAACCGCCTCTTCCCCGACGTAGGGCAGACGCAGAGTCGTCAGCAGGCTGAGTGCCGCGATGGCATAAAGCCACCACAAGGTTTTGGCGGACGGGAAGGAAGGAATAGATTCCATTGATTCATCATTCTATACTTTTCAGGAGTGAACCATGACTAAGTCGGGACAAGACCACGCTGCCCGATGCCTCGTGTCAGTGGTCGTGCCTTGTTATAACGAAGAAGAGTCAGTTCCCGAATTTCAGAAACGGTTGTCCACCGTGTTTGAAACACTGGATTATGAACTGGAGGTGATTTACGTTAATGATGGCAGTCAAGACCACACCATGGAAACGATATATGGCCTGCACGCTCGGGACCCGAGAATAAAGATCATCGATCTTAGCCGTAATTTCGGCAAAGAGATTGCGATGACAGCGGGGCTGGATCTTGCCAAAGGCGACGCGGTCGTTGTCATCGATGCCGATTTGCAGGACCCGCCGGAATTGATCCCGGAACTGATCAAGGAATGGCGGGCCGGATACGATGTCGCCTACGCCATGCGTACACAGCGCGACGGTGACACCGTTTTAAAGAAGACATCGGCACATGTTTTTTATCGAGTCATACAGATGATGAGCCGGGTGCAGATCCCTCAAGACACGGGCGATTTCCGGCTATTAAGCCGGCGCGCTGTTGAGTCGCTGAAACTGCTACGCGAACAGCATCGGTATATGAAAGGGCTTTTTGCCTGGATCGGCTACCCCCAAAAAGCAGTCCCCTACCAGCGCGAAGCCCGTCACGCCGGAGGAACCAAGTGGAACTATTGGAAGCTCTGGAACTTTGCCCTGGATGGTATTACAGGGTTTACCAACTTGCCTCTAAGGATATCGACCTATATTGGTGTGCTGACCGCGCTCACCGGTTTTAGCTACGCAATTTTTATCGTTATAAAGGCAATATTCTGGGGTGACTCGGCTCGAGGCTTTCCATCCATCATCATGATCGTGACATTGCTGGGCGGCATACAGCTGATCTTTCTTGGCATCATTGGTGAGTACTTGGGAAGGATGTTTGATGAGACAAAACACCGGCCGCTCTATCTGATCAAAGGCATAGTTGACAAAAAATAATCCTTGCCTGGTTCCGCCTACCCCAATATCGACGCCCTACGGTGACGGACATGCCGCTGAACGCATCGCGAAAATCTTTCGCGATCACCTGTAAGTTACCGCATCCCGGCATAACCGATGAAGCTCCTTAAAACGTTCGCCAAGATCGTAGTATCGCTGATGTTGATCTGGATCGTCGTGCGCGCATTCGACATGAAAGGCGTTTCTCATTACCTGCTGCAGGTTGATGCCGGGGCGGTCCTGCTAGTCATTATCTGTGCATTATGCGTCGCTCCATTGCACACGCTGCGCTGGATGATCGCGGTTGAAGCCAGCGGCAACCGTATTCCTTTCAGAACCGCGCTGCAGATCGTCCTGATCGGTCACTTCTTCAACCAGACCCTACCCTCTTCCGTGGGCGGCGATGCAGTGCGGATATGGTGCGCCTGCCGCACCGGGCTGGGTGTGGGCGTTGCCGTCCGTACGGTAATCCTGGATCGCGCGATCTCGCTGGTCGGGCTGCTGCTGATGGCCGGCGCGGGTCTGCCATGGCTGTTCGGTCTCGTCACCGACCCCGCCGCCCGCTTCGCGATCGTGGCCGTCGTAGCCGCGGGGATCGGCGGATTTCTCGTGTTCATCGCGTTGCCGCAGCTTCCCCATCCTCTGCTGAAATGGCGCGTCACGCGCGCGGCAGCGGAACTCTCCATCCTGGCGCGCCGGATCACTTTGACACCGCGCTATGTGATCCCGATACTCGGACTGGCTGTCGCCGGATTCGTCGTTTTCGTTTTCATCGTGTACTGGCTTGCCGCAGCGTTGCACCTGGGAGCGCGCTTCACGGACTGCCTGCTGCTGGTACCGCCGGTGCTGCTGGTCAGCGTGATGCCAGTCTCGGTCGCCGGCTGGGGCGTGCGCGAAGGCGCAATGGTGGTCGCATTCGGCTTCATCAACATGCCGCCGAGCGCAGCATTCGCGATCTCGGTGCTGTTCGGCCTGACCATCGCTGCCGCCAGCCTGCCCGGCGCGCTGCTCTGGCTGATGAGCGGCTATTCGGCGAAAAACCTAGGGGAAGCGGCTGAATTAGCCGATCGGGACGTCCGATAGTCCATGCATCAAAATATATGCCGCTTTAGCGCGGCGGGCTGGGCGCAATGGACTGCGCGCCAATTTCGAACTGAATACGATAGAGTTTGGCGTAAATCCCGCTGCGCTCCAGCAACTCGCGATGGCTGCCGATTTCCGCGATGCGCCCCTTGTCAAGCACGACGATACGGTCGGCTTTCTCTATCGTCGACAACCGATGCGCGATCACGATGGTGGTGCGCCCCCGCATCAGCGTTTCCAGTGCGGCCTGCACATGGCGCTCCGACTCTGAATCAAGCGCGGAGGTGGCCTCGTCGAGGATCAACACCGGAGCGTTCTTGAGCAGCGCGCGCGCAATGGCTAGCCGCTGGCGCTGGCCGCCCGAAAGCTTGGCGCCGTTTTCACCCACCAAAGTCTGAAGCCCCCGCGGCAGGCGGCGGATGAACTCCATTGCATGAGCGGCTTCCGCCGCGGCAATGATATCCGCCTCGGCTGCGCCGTTCATCACGCCATAGGCGATATTGGCGGCAACCGTATCGTTGAACAGCACCACGTCCTGGCTCACCAGGGCGATGTTGGCACGCAAGCTTGCCAGTTTGAGGTCTTCGAGATCGTGCCCGTCGAGCGTGATGCGTCCGAGCGTGGGGTGATAAAAACGCGGCACCAGGTTGGCAAGCGTGGTCTTGCCGCTGCCCGAAGCGCCGACCAGCGCCACGGTCTCGCCTGGCGCAACCGTGAGATTGATATGATCGAGCGCCAGCCGCTCTGCGTCATCGTAGGTGAAGCTCACGTCCTCGAAGCGGATCTCGCCGCGCGCGCGCGCGATCATGGCCGCGCCGAGGTCGGACTCGCTGGGCTGATCGATCAGCTCGAATACGCTTTCCGCCGCGGCAAGTCCTCTTTGCAACGGCTCGTTGACGCTGGTGATGCGTTTGAGCGGTGCCGTCAGCATCAGCATCGCGGTAATGAAGGAAATGAATCCGCCGATCGTGATCTGATCGGCATTCGATTGCTGAGTCGCGAAATAAATGATGCTGGCGAGCGCCAGCGCGGCCACGAACTGCACGATGGGCACGCTGGCGGCGGCAGCGGTGGTCTGCTTCATGATGAAACGCCGTACGCGATTGATCTGCTCGCCGAAACGCCCGGCCTCATACTGCTGCCCACCGAAGAGCTTGACCACCTTGTGGCCGTCGATCGCCTCGCCCAGCACCTGTGTAATGTCGCCCATGGCCCGCTGCGCATCGCGGCTGGAACGGCGCAGCCGCACGCTGATCAACCGCACCACCCCGACGATGATCGGGGTCATCACCAGCGCGAGCAGGGTAAGCTTCCAGTTGAGCCAGAGCATCCACGCCAGCAATCCGATAATGGACAGTGTGTCCTTGAATATCACCGTGAGCACGGTGGTTGCGGCGGCGGTCACCTGCCCGACGTCGAAGGTAAGCTTGGAAATCAAATTGCCGGTCGGGTGATTGTCGTAATACCGGGTGGGCAATTGCAGCAGTTTGTCGAACATGGTGTTGCGCAGGTCCATCACGACCTTGTTTCCCACCCACGTGATCGAATACTGCGCCATATACTCGGCCAGTCCACGCACGACGAACAGGCCGACGATGACGAGCGGTATCCAGTGCATGATGGCCTCGTCTTTCTTGACGAAGGTGCCGTCAAGCAGCGGCTTCAGTACCGCTGGCAGCGCAGGCTCGGTCGCGGCGACGATCATCATGCCAAGCAACGCCAGCGCGAACACGCGCCGGTACGGCGCGACATATTTCAGCAACCTCAGGTAAAGCTCAGTACTGGTCATACGGGTATTGTTAAGATAGGTTCCAAGCACGAGGTGAACAATAGCAAACTTTTGATAATCCTGACTAATCGAAAATTGCTAAAGCGGGTTTTAATCTGTAGTATTGGCGTGCCTCGGTTCGAAATTAAGGTAACGCATCACTTATTTCAAATCGAAACAGGCTTATAGGTGCCTGAGCCGACTCCCTCGGCTTGGTTAAACGGGAAACAGGTGCGCGCCCTAGTATGGACGCAATTCCTGTGCTGCCCCCGCAACGGTAAGTGAGCGCGGGCGTATCAGAAAGCCACTGTGGATTATCCATGGGAAGGCGGTACGCTTAATCTCACAAGCCCGGATACCGGCCTTTAAGCCCTTTAAATGTATGAGTGGAATCCCGCGGGCGGCGGTATCCAGTCTTGGGCTTTTAGTGCTATCGTCTGGTCTCCTTCCGCAGGCTTCCTTCTTTTCAACTGTCGCGCGTGCGGTGGGCACGCCAAAGGAGATCTTTGTGGAAATGCGCGTTATAGCAAGTCTGGCGAGCGCCCTGCTCGCCAGTCCGTCTTATGCGGGGGAAGCACCCGTAGTCGTTGCACCCGAAGTTGTCGTTACCGCTACGCGTCTGCCACAACAGCAATCGCAGTCGGTGCGCCCAGTAACAGTCATCACGGCCGAGGAAATCGCTCAAAGCGGTCAGCAAACCGTAATCGAGGTTCTGCAGTCTTTAGGGGGCGTTGAAATATCGAGTAACGGGGGGGCCGGACAGGTCAGCAGCGTTTTCATGCGCGGTGCGAATAGTAGCCACACGCTGGTTCTGGTGGATGGGATCAGGATTAATTCTGCAACTACGGGCACTACCGCCTTTGAAAATATCCCCGTTAACCAAATAGAAAGGATCGAGATCGTTCCTGGTCCGCTTAGCGGTTTATACGGCTCTGACGCCATTGGCGGCGCGATTCAGATCTTTACCAAAAGCGGGAAGTACTCGCCGGGCAAGAACATCACCGCGGGGGTGGGCAGCTACAACACCCGCACGGTGAGCGGCGGAATCAACAGCGCCGTCAACGATACCGAATTCAGTCTGAATTTCGGCTATCTTGATACTGGCGGCTTCGATGCGACCAAGGCCACAATTCCATTCGGACAACATAATCCCGACAAAGATGGCTACCGTAATACCAATTTTTCGGGGAAAATCGCCCATCATTTCGGGGACAATCATGAAGTGGGGTTCACGCTATTTCAAAGCGACGGAACCACCCACTTTGACAATGGGCTCACGACTGACGACATCAATCACCAAACGCTGACCGCCTACTCGTTGTACAGCCGCAATCGGATCACGCAGGACTGGCAAAGCTTATTGAGGATAGGAGAAGGTCAGGACAACCTGACGGTAACTGGCGCTTTCCCTGGCTCATTCCGGACCCGCCAACCCCAGTTTACCTGGCAGAACAATGTGAAGTTGGGTCCCGGGACCATCATTGCGGGGGTCGAGTATCTGGCGCAGGATGTCAGAAGCAGTACCACTTATACGCAGACATCCCGCACGATTAAATCAATATTTGGCGGATACTCCGGCGATTACGGCAATCATGGCTGGCAGGCGAATTTTCGACAGGACAGCAACAGCCAGTTCGGAGATCACACCACCGGAACCCTGGGCTACGCATACCGATTAACGTCCGGATTCAGGCTGCGGGCCGGTACCGGCACGGCTTTCAAGGCGCCCACTTTTAACGATCTTTATTTTCCGGGCTCCAGCAATCCGAACTTGCGGCCTGAACGCTCGCGCAATAGAGAAGCCGGCCTTGACTATCAAACGGGAAATCACCGCTTCAGCGCCACCTACTTCGACAACAGAATCACGGATCTGATCGTCTTTGATACTGAAACCTCCATGCCGCAGAATCTGAGCCGGACGAGGATCAACGGAATCGAACTTGGTTACCGCGGCGATTGGGGTGGATACCAGGCCACCACGCACCTTACATTCCAGAATCCGGTTAACGAAACGACCGATCGGCTTCTCCAGCGGCGCGCCCGGGAACATGGCTCGTTGTCGATCATCCGGGTTGCCGGCCCGTGGAAAATGGGCACGGAGATCGTGGTGAGTGGGGCGCGCTTTGATTCAAACACGGAAAATCCCGCCACCCGCATGCATGGCTACGGACTAGTCAATTTAATTGCGAGCTATACACTGAATCGGGAGTGGCTGATACGAGCTCGTTGGAATAACGTGGCTAACCGTGATTACGAACTGGCGCAAAACTTCAATACGCCCGGGAGCAATTTGTTCGTGGCTTTACAGTACCAGCCCGGCTCAAAGAACTGAGTCGGGCACCCGAGACCGTGTTTCAGTTAGCACCCACTTACGGATAGCTAACGAACTGAAACGCCGAGAGTTCTACATTGTTCGCCTAGGAGTTTGTCGGATTTAGCCCCGACAAACTCCTAACATGAAAAAAACCAAAGAACGAGGCGAAAAGAAC
>CAYIRZ010000024.1:0-16499 GCA_964365845.1 uncultured Streptomycetaceae bacterium | reverse complement strand
ATGCGTCATAAGGACGGCTAGGGTCAAACTTGGCCATGTGTCGAAAATCTTCCCTTTAATCGACACGCTCCCAGGAACATGTCGAGCGATTCGACATATCACCAAGATATGTCGAAAAACTCTCTTTTTATCGACACATCGTCGGGACATGTCGACCGAATCGACATATCACCATAATATGTCGAAAAAAGGAAGTTTTTTCGACCTATTAGACGGACCCGGCATGCGCAAGGAATTACAGCCCTGTAAGTGCTGCTCGCTGTCGTGGCTCTTGCAAGAGCCACCGGCATGCGCAAGGACTTACACACCCTGTAAGTACTACCCGAGTCGCCACCGCGCGCGACGAGCGCAGCACGCTGGAGAGCATGGCGATGCCCTGCTCGGTGAAGGCGTAGGGCGCAGCGCGGCGGGCGCCACCCCAACTTGAAATCACAATTTGTGATTTCAAGTTGGCAAACTCCCCGGCGCTCAACTGGAACATGAAATCCTCCGGGAAGCGTTCGATGTTCCGCTTCACAGCCTGAATGAGGGCGCGCGGCTTTCTTCAACCGCCCGTGCGCGAAGGATTTATAGCTGTAATACGTTGTTTTAATTATTATTTATACATGCCGCCGTCTACTCGACTTATGCCGTGTTTCATGAGGGCCCTAAAGGATACATTTCATTTAATGAGGGCCGAAGAGCGGTGAGTGGTGAGCGGCGATAAACGTTCAGGTAATCGCATCGCCGCGCCGCAGGCGTTCCATGCGCGCACGCGTCTCGGACGTTTGCGCTGCAAGCGTGAAGCGGCGCGCGTCATCCACCCACTTCAGGCGCTCGATGAGCGGCAACGCCATGTAGGCGCGCAACTGCTCGTCGCTCACCCAATAACTGAAACCGCCTTGCGGTTTGGATTCCGGGTCAGCCATTGCCCTCGATCGCTCGAATGCGGCGCAGGTGTTCGATGTCGGCGGCATCCTGTCTGCGCCCGGTGCCCTCCTTGAGCTTAATCATGTCCTCGACGGCGCATAGCTGCACGGGCACGCCGTCCACATCGCGCGTACTGGCGGCGGCCATCGCCGCGTCGATATCCAGCGCGTGGTGGATGAGAATATCCACGGTCGCGCCTGACGCGTCCGGCGCGCCGAGCGCGAATGCAATGACATTCTTGGTCTCGATCCACTGCCGGCGCTGCGCGGGGTCTTTCAGCGCTTCGATCGGCACGGGCGCTTGCGGCTTGAGGCCGAGCGCGCGCGCGCAGGCGAGGAACGCATCGAGATTCGCATCATCCATGGTCAGGACCAGATCCACGTCCATGGTCATCCGTGGCACGCCATGCAAGTTCATCGCCAGGCCGCCCACGAGCACGTAGCGCACGCTGCGCTCGTGAAGACAGCGGAAAAGGTCGAGGTAGAACATACGCACATACTATCTTGAACTCATCACGATTTGTGATGAGTTGGGATAAATGGGACGCACACCTTTTTCTAATCCTTCTGCCCGACTTTCTTCAACCGCCCGCGCGCGCAACGGTAGCTGCTGCCTAGGCAAGCTTCGCGACGCTGTCGGATGGGCCGCGTTTGGTCAGCTCGTCGGCGAAGGATTATTTTATGTAATTTATTGTTTTTATTATTATTTTTATGATTCTCACGCCATCGACACCGAGACCAGTCCCGACGCATGCCAACTATTGATTTCCGAAGTCAGCGCCTGTCAGCGATGCGGTGAAGTCTTCTGCAGAAACAGGTTTACTGTAAAGGTATCCGCTCCATTCCGATGAGCAGCAGACAGCCACGGTGGATTTGCCGCTGCAGATGTTTCATATCCTCACGTGCCCGTGTCAGATCGCGTAGCGCTTCCTGTGCGCCATCGGGCAATACATGATGTCTAAACCCAGATGCCCCTTTATTTTAGGAGTTTGTCGGGCCCAAGTCCGACAAACTCCTGGATCGAAACTATTCTTCGTCTTCCGCAAGCACCCCCGGTATAATCCATCCCTTTTTCCGCTGCTCCCATGTGGTTCAAGAATCTCCTCGTTTATCGACTTCCTCCTGGCTGGTCCATGGCTGCCGACACTTTCGAAAACAGGCTCTCGCGCCAGCCGCTGCAGCCTTGCGGCGGCTTCGACATGGAAAGCCGCGGCTGGGTTTATCCCCGCAGCGAGGGCCGTTTCCTGCACACGCTGAACCGGCAGTGGCTGCTGGCATTGGGCATCAACCAGAAACTGCTGCCCGCAGCGGTCGTCAATCAGGCCGCCAAGGACCGCGCCGCCGAAGTCGCTGAGCGGCAGGGCCACCCGGTCGGCCGCAAGCAGATGCGGGAGATCAGGGATCGCATGCATCAGGAATTGCTGCCCCGGGCGTTTACCCGCCTGCGGACGACCCGGGCCTGGATAGACCCCGTCAACGGCTGGCTGGCGATAGATGCCGCCGGTGAAGCCCGGGCCCAAGCGCTGATCAAAAGCCTGCTGCTGTCCCTGGACGGCCTGCCGCTCAAGCGCCTTGAAACCGGGCGTTCGCCGGCCGCGGCCATGACCAATTGGCTGGCGGCGGGAGCAGTCTCACCCGACTTCACGATAGACCAGGATCTGGAACTGCGCTCATCCGACGAAGGCAAGGCCACGGTTCGCTATGTGCGCCATGCCCTCGAAGGGAAGGAAATCCGGGACCACATCGCGGCCGGCAAGACCGCCACGCGCCTGGGCATGACGTGGAAGGACCGGATATCCTTGGTCCTGACCGAGCAGCTTCAGATCAAGCGGCTCGTCTTTCTCGATATTCTCAAGGGGGAAACCGGCGAGCAGCCTGAAGACGCCGACGCGCAGTTCGACGTCAGTTTCGCGCTCATGACCGGCGAACTGGCGCGCATGCTGGCCGATCTGGTGAAAGCGCTCGGCGGGGAAAAGCCCCAGGAAGGCTAGGAGTTTGTCGGACTTAGCCCCGACAAACTCCTGGTCACAGGGCTTTTCGCCCGTCAATGACCCTGAGCAGGACGACCACGATGGCGATCACCAGCAGAACATGAATGAAACCGCCCATGGTGGAGGAAGTGACCAGCCCCAGGAGCCACAAAATGACCAGAACAACGGCGATCGTATAAAGCATGGTAATTATCCTTTTCACTCCGTTCTTTAGTGCCTTTCCTCTTTTAGGAGTTTATCGAACACGAGTTCGACAAACTCCTAACCCGGATCAGTTCGAGCGGATCACGCCGTCGACGACTTTCACGTGATCTCCCGTCCGCCACGCCGGCGGGTTCGCCTCGTTGATCACTCGACTTGACCCGTCGTCAAAACGGACCGTGATTTCGTAGCTTTTAGCCGATTTCACCGATTTCTCGATCTGGTTGCCGGCTACCGCGCCGCCCACCGCTCCGGCCACGGTCGCGACCTGGTTGCCGCGCCCGCCGCCGATCTGATTGCCGAGAAGTCCGCCTACGACAGCACCGCCGACTGCGCCGAGACCGCTGCCTTCGCCGCCGCGATTGACCTCCCGCGTCGACTCGATGACGCCGCACTCCGCGCACTTCACCCGGGCAGGGATGTTGTTCGCCATTTGCACCGGGGCCGTTGGCGTTTTTGCGGCGGCAGATTTCGCCGTATTGGTTTGAGGTTTCTGGAGCTTCGCGAGCGCGGCGTCGTCCTTGGCGCCACCCATCGAAGTAGGAATCCAGCCCATGATGGCCGCGATGCCGGCGGCACAGAATAAAATTACCGCGATGCCTGCGATCCATATCAGGAGGTGAGGAGATTTATTGGCTTTGATGACTTGCGTTTCCATGTTAACTCCCTTTCGGGCGGTGCCGCCCGGGTGGCGCTCATGCCGGCGTCACGTTGGCACAAAATTAAGATTCGCGGCGTGAAATTTTCACGCCGCGGCGAAAGCTGGATGGGGCTGTTGCAAAATAACCGGTTCCGAAACCTAACTATATTAATTATCCCCCTCTCCGCAAAAGCGCACCGTGCGCTGGCGCACATAGCGCTTCGCGGCGGAAAAATAGAATCATCTCTGGAAAATGAGCAGCAGATAGGCGAAAAACAGCAATAAGTGGACGGCGCCGAGGAGAACGTTAGTGCGGCTGCTCGAAAATGTCATGTTGCTTAATACCAGGGTCAACGACAGCAATGTGATGTCAACCAAATCCAGTCCGAGAATAATGGATTTGCCGGTCAAAAGCCCGAACATAAGAACCGAGGGAATCGTCAGCCCGGTCGTGGCGAGCACCGACCCCAGCAGGATGTTGACGGATCTTTGCAGGTCGTTGACCAATGCGGCGCGCACTGCCCCGAGCGACTCGGGGGCGAGCACCAGCATGGCGACCAGGAATCCGGCCAGGGCGACAGGCGCGCCTAACACGCGAATCGTAAAATCAATCGGCACGGCGAGCTGCTGGGTAAGGATCACCAACAGTCCCATATACGCCAGCAGCAGCAACACGTGATACGGAACCGAGTAGACCTCATGGACAATCCGCCACTTCCGTTTCGCATCCTTCGCTGCCGCTGTCGGGCGCGCAGTTCGAAAGTACGCACGATGCCGTCCGGTCTGGATCGTCAGAAAGATGCCATACAAGGCCACTGATACGAGTGTCAGAAACGCTGCCTGGATCGGGGAAAATGTCTGGTCAGGCGATGAGTTCGTGTAGTTGGGCAGAATAAGTCCGATCACGGCCAGCGGCAGAATGACCGCCAGGAAAGCATTGGCGCCCTGGAGATTGTAGTCCTGCTCGCGGTACCGCAACCCGCCGATCAGCAGCGTAAGCCCGACCATGCCGTTCAGAACGATCATGATTATCGCGAACATCGCATCACGGGCCAGCGTCGGGCTGCCCTTCCCGGTCGACATCGTGGCGATGATGATCATCACCTCGATGCCGGTAACGGCCAACGTCAATACCAATGTGCCCAGCGGTTCACCGAGTTTCTCCGCCAGGCTTTCCGCGTGCCTCACAACCGCGAAGACCGAAAAAAGGATGATGAGCAATAGCCAGGTCAGTATGAGCGTGAACCATACCGGGTGTGAAAGATCGGCCAGCAGACTGCGGCCATAGACGAGGAACACCAGCGTGGTGACCAGGTTCATCGAGAGCGGCCATTCCTGCAGCAGCCCAAAAGCCATTTTTCTGACGGGGTTCACTCGTTCAAAGCCTTTTCATGAATTGAGGTTCAGTGCGAGTTTACGCGTAACGGCGTAACCTTATGTTCGCCAGCGCACAGAGCGTCCCGGGGGGAAGGTGTCTAATATTCACAAGTATCGATACCGGCAGGGCGCGGCAGATTTCTGTCGCCGGCCGGTATCGATACGAAATCGCCGTGAGCTTAAGTTAATGCTTTATAAGGAGTATCGCCATGAGACTTACCAATAGATTCGTTACTTTCATCTTCGCCATCCTGCTGGCTTCCTTGCTCGGATGCGCAGGGACGTCCACGAAAGAAGGGACCGGAGAGTATTTCGACGATACCGTCATTACCTCCAAAGTGAAAGCGGCGATTTTCAACGAACCGTCGCTGAAATCGGCCGAGATCAACGTCGAAACCTTCAAGGGCACGGTTCAGTTGAGCGGCTTCGTCAGTTCCAGTGCCAGTATCAACAAGGCGGTCGAACTGGCGCGCGGCGTCAACGGCGTGACATCCGTCAAGAATGACATGCGGGTGAAGTGATGCACCGCGGGATGTGACATCCGCCAGGAATGACATGAGAGGAAAATAACAGCACTAAACATGAAATGGCCTAAACGCATACTGATCGCGCTCGCGGTGCTGCTCGTGAGCGCGGTGGCATTGCCGTTTTTCATCTCGCTCAACGATTACATTCCGCGGATCGAAAAAGAGGCCTCGTCGAGATCGATTCCCTGGTCCTGACGCGGAAGGCGATCAACAAAATTCCGGCATGGGCCAAGTCGGATGCCGCCGAGTCGCCGCAACCACCGCCGCAAGTCCGGGTCGAGAACATCCGTCTCGACAACGCAGTGGTCAGGCTCTACAAGGCGAGCTTCGGCCCGTTCGATGCGCGCGTGCGGCTTAACAACAAGGGCGAACCCGAGGACGCATCGATTACCACGCAGGACGGCAAGCTGAAGGCGCTCATCAAGCCTGACAAGTCAAAATATCTGATCGACGCCAGCGCAAAATCGTGGACATTGCCGGCCGGACCGGCGGAGAAACTCGTTTCGAGCATTTGTCCGGGCATCTCGTCATAGAGCGCGGCAGCCACCATTTCACGCAACTCAAGATCGCCTCGGGCGCGCTGGCCGCTGACGGCAATGTGAACGTCTCGCCGAAGAAAGAGCTGTCGGGACGTATCAACGCCCAGGTCAAGGCGGTGGGCACCAGCGCCAACGTGCCGCTCAATGTGGCCGGAACGGTCGACGCACCACTGCTCTATCCGACTGGTGGAACGATGGCAGGCGCGGCGGTTGGCACTGTGATAATGGGCCCGGGGCTCGGCACTTCAGTGGGCGCGAAAATCGGAGGCTGGGCCGAAGGCTTGTTCGGCAGGAAGGACGAAAAAAAGGCGAAAAAATAGACCGCATCGGGGTTCAGTCCTCCCCTCACGATGCTCCGTACGCTGGCGCACATACACTGGCATATTCCTTCTGTATTCTCACATCATGTCAGAGCGTCGTAATTTTTTGCCTTGAAACGCACCTTGAAATGCATCGTGTCATCGCGCTCCCAAATCACCGGTAGTTTTCGATATCGGGTCGGTATCTGCCCTTTCTGCCGTCTGCCGGGCTTCCCAGCAGGACACGAATAAACAGGAGCATCCGTTGCAAGTTGTAAAACAGGATCCTGTTGCAAACAGCCTGCTTGCCGCTCTGCCGCGCAAGGACTACCAGCGTCTGCTGGCGGGCCTCGAGCCGGTCACGCTGACTTTCGGCGAGGTGCTCTATGAGCCGGGGGATACGATCTCGCATGCCTATTTTCCCAGCGACTCGCTCGTGTCCCTGCTGACGCTGGTAGACGGCCACCTGGCTCTGGAAGTCGGCCTGATCGGCCGTGAAGGCATGCTCGGTATTCCCTTGGCGCTGGGAATCAATGTTTCGTCCATTCGCGCCCTGGTGCAAGGGTCCGGCACCGCCCTGCGGATGAAAGCCGCGCGCTTTCATAAAGAATTCCAGCACAGCCTGCCCTTGCAACGAGAGCTCTACCGCTATACCAATGTATTGATGGCCCAGGTCACCCAGACCGCCGCGTGCAATCGCTTTCACGTGGTGGAAGCGCGCCTCGCGCGCTGGCTGCTGATGACGCGTGACCGCATGCGGTCAGACCAATTTCTTCTGACGCAGGAATTTCTTGCGAACATGCTGGGTGTGCGGCGGGTCGGCGTCACCAAGGCTGCCAGTGCGCTGCAGAAACGGAAACTGATCAGTTACTGCCGGGGCCATATCACGATTCTTGATCAGAAAGGCCTCGAAGCAGCCTCTTGCACGTGTTACGAGATCGTCAAGGACATGCACGACAGTGCGCCGATAGGCATTCAAGCCAAGGAGTCCGGCCCGGCGCCCCGCAAAGCTGAACCCGAATCCCGGATCCTGACGCATAGCGGTTTACCGGCGCATGCTATCGCCGGAGCTTAGAGCCCGCGCCGAACCATCCCCGCTGCAGGCCTCCACAAGCCGATATTTACAGCGACATTCTTGCCAAATTTCATCATTGGTATCGCCTAAATTGGCTCGCCGCGTGTGCGGCATGGATTAACAAACTTGGGACGGGCCCATCCCGGCATCGCGAAACTGCGATCTGCAACGAGGAACGGCGACACGCCGGCCGCATGGAATGCGGGCGCGGCGTTCGCTCATGTTACTACCGGCGCTATTTACTTGCCAACCTGGTTGCCGATGAGGCCACCGATCGCCGCACCGCCGACCGTCCCGACCGCGCTGCCGCCCGTAAGCACGGCGCCGCCAACGGCGCCAGCACCGGCGCCGATCGCAGTGTTCTTGTCCTGCGTCGACATGCCGGCACAACCACCCAAGCCGAGCAGCATTGCCGCAACAACCGCACTGACTGCAAATCTTTGTATCGTTTTCATTGGAATACCTCTTTATAAAACTCCGGTTAAAAAAGAAATTCGCTCATCACCGAACGGGCAGGTATCAGACTAGTCTCCTGACGCCTCCCCGACCGCAACTCACGACTTGCCAAACTGCGCCTTCGCCTCGCGCATACACAGGTCCTTGGCGTCACCTGAATAAACATCGCATTTTTCCTTTGCCACCGCGAAATCGGCGTCACGCTTGATGAATTAAGCAGCGATGCAGGGTCGGGCGCACTTGCTCCCACGCCGTATCACTTGGGTGGATAAATTTCTTTCTGGCGATCTTGCCACTCCGCGAGTTGCTTCTCCGCCTCGTCCTTGGTGATGCCATACGATTCCTGAATCCTGCCTGCAAGCTGATCGCGCTTGCCCAGAATCACGTCAAGCTGATCGTCGGTAAGCTTGCCCCACTGTTGCTTGACGTTGCCCTTGAATTGTTTCCAGTTGCCTTCAATGCGGTCCCAGTTCATTGCGGTTTTCCTTATGGTTGATTGAGAATCGGCGCCGGTTGCAACTCCGGCGGCTAGAGAAGAAAAACCTCACCAAAATGCCTGCGACCAACAGCAGCAAGCAGAGTGAATTATTCGGCTTAAGTCTCTTGGACGACTCTGTTGCGAGACGACCAATGCCAAAGGTTTTCAACTAACAGAAGGATTATCTTTCTTTCTCAAGACCTTCTCTGTGCGCTGGCGCGCATAGGGCAACAATTCGACTATCGCTGCGCAGGGTCATCAAGATGCTGCTTGTCCGCCGACCGCGGATCGCGGGTCGCGCTAATATATCCAGGCGAGATCCGGGTCAAACAATACGCCGTCAGGCGCGCGTCATCAGCAGGGCACCGGTGTAGACCACCACTCCCAGCGCGGTGCACGTGAGAATCCAGCCGGACGGCTTGGGATGGGCCTCGATCAGCTTGTCGAGCGTCAGATGCATATCATCCACGCCACGGGTAAGGTGCCGGGAAGAATACCACTTGTTGGCATATTTTTCGATGGTGCCCAAAGCATTCGGGGAGTAGCAGAGCATGAAACCGATCACGACACCGGATACACTGCCGACGATCAGGAACCACCTTAAGATCTCGGCGCCGATAGCGACAACGGAAACCATAGCGCCTTTGGCAAACATCGTCGCGACTGCGAAAGCGTCGATTCTGGCGGCCCATCCGAATGTCGAAAAGATGCCGCCGACGATCAAGAAGACTCCAACCCAGTACCGATACTTGTGCGTGAACAGCTCGGTGTCCCGCGGTATCTCCACTGGCCTGAGAGCGCTTCGGATGGAGACCCAGCGATTCATCGCATGGGAAAACCGCAATGTCCTCGCGCTGGAAACGATCAATCCGATGCCCACGGCGAAGCCGATGGCTCCGAAGACAAGGACAAGCACGATGAAGAACTGGATGAGCGACTGCAGGATCAGATTGTTATAAAATACCATGTGTTCTCCCATTTTTAGGGCCTGTTAACAGGCCCTAGCGTCCAAGCAGATCACCGACCGGTTTGAGCGATTCTACCCGGTCACAGACCACTTTGACGATGGCCACGAGCGGCGCACCGAGCAGCAGGCCCCAAACACCCCACAGCCAGCCGAAGAACAGCAAGGCGATGAACAGCACGGCGGCGTTCACGCGCGCGAACCGGCTCTGCAGCCAAGTCATGAATACGAACCCGATAGCGCCCGCCACCAGGAGCGACACGCCCGCTACGGCGAGCGCATAGAGCATCGACCCGGACTGCAGGAAACCGGCCATGCCGCCGGCGAGCGCGATCAACGCCGGGCCCAGGTAGGGAACGAAGTGCAGCACGCCCGCGGCGACGCCCCATACGCCTGCCTGCTCCATTCCAAGCGCCTCGAACGCAAGCCAGGTGCCGACGCCAACCAGGGCATTCGACATGAGCATGGCAAGCAGGTAGCGCTGGACCTGCACGTCGACCTCATCGAGAATCCGCACGGCGTCTTTCTTGCGCGACAGCGACCGCCCGACGAACTGCACCAGTTTGCGCCGGAAATGCGCTCCCGAGGCCAGCAGGAAATAGGTGAGTAGCAGTATGATCGGCGTTTGCGCGGCAATCGTGATCAACAGCCGGGACTGCGCGAGCGTGTAGTCGCGCAACCAGGTGGGCTCGGATGGCCGCGCAGTGACCACGCGCGCTCCCCGCTTCGCGCCCGCGTCGGCGGCAGCGCCCTCGAGTTCTTTGGCGGCTTCCTGCATGTTCTGCAGCGCCGTCGGGCTGTCACTACGCGCGACGCTCAGGTTCTGCCGCAGCTTGCGCGCGGCCTCGGGAAGCTTTTCGAACATTGCCGTGGCATCGTCGCTCAACGAAAACGCGATCCAGGACAGGCTGCCCACCAGCGCGGCCAGCACCACCGCCGCTCCCGCGGGACGCGGTACGTAGCATGCCTTCAGCCAGTCCACCACCGGGTGCAGCGTATAGCTCGCGAGAATTCCGATCAGCAATGGCACGAAGAAGCCACGCGCCAGATACAGCGCGGCGACGAGCGCGATGACCACCAGCATGCCGATCCCCACACTCATGTGCAAGAAACGGCTCGCGCGGACCGTGACCGCCGCGGAACCCGCGACTGCAACCGAGGCTTCGGGCACGGCCTGGGCGCCGGCTTCGCCATGGGGCGAAGTCTCCGCCTCTGCGCCAACCCGCGCAAATTTCATCGGTTCGACGGGTTCGCGCCGTCGATGACTATCACGTGCTCCCCCAATCGCCATTTCGCAGGACTTGCCTCGTTGATCACGCGGCTCGACCCATCGGCCAGGCGGATGGTCAGTTCATGGCTCTTGGTTGATTTCACCCGTGTCTCATCCTGGTTCCTGCCGATCGCGCCGAAACCGGTGCTTTCGTTGCGCAATTCGATTCCCCGCATCGACACGATCACGCCGCATTCGGCGCACCTCGCTTTGACCGCCGGGAGCCCGTCAAGCACGAGAACCCCGGCACCGCCACTCGAGATCGGGTTCCAGCCCGCGATGCGCGCAATTCCAGCGCTACTGAACAGAATTACTGCGATGCCTGCGATCAACAGCGGCAGAAACGGGAAGGGCTTGTCTTTCTTTTTCATACATTAAAACAATGGCTTAAGATATCGCTCTGGTTAAGGCCATAATCCGCCATCCCCAGCGTTTTCTCTGTGCGCTGGCGCGCATAACGCAAAAAACGGCAATCGCTGTCGCGGTCAGCGGCGCTGACGCGCGGCTTCGTAGAGCGGCATGACGGTCGGCAATAGCGACTGAATCTGCTGGATGCGGTTTGATTCGGCCGGGTGCGTGCTGAGAAATTCCGGCGGCCGGCCGCCCTGGCTGGCCTTGATCATTTTCTGCCATAACGTAACCCCAGCGCGCGGATCATAGCCGGCGCGTGCCGTCAGTTCCAGACCGATGCGGTCGGCTTCGTTTTCATCGGTGCGGCTGAACCTAGTGGCAATCAAGGCCTCATAACCGACATTGGCAAGATCAGCCGAGCCTTGCCCGAGGCCGAATAGCGCGGCGCCGACGCCGATCGCGGTCTGTGCGGCCAGCGCTTGCGACACCTGCTCGCGCGAGTGCTCGCGCAGCGCGTGCGAAATCTCGTGCCCCATCACGATCGCGATTTCGTCGTCGCTCAGGTCGAGCTGCTTGATCAGCCCGGAATAGAACATGATCTTGCCGCCAGGCATGCAGAATGCGTTGAGCTCGTTGCTGGTGATGACGTTGACTTCCCATTTCCAGCCCGGCGCGTCGGAGCGAAACACCCCGGTCTGCGGTTTGATGCGGTTGGCGATCGCACTCACGCGCTGCGTCAGTGCCGGATCGGTATTGAGCGTGCCTTTTTTGACCGAGTCTGCCCGCAACTTGGCATAGCTTTGCGCGGCTATCTGGTCGAGCTGCCCCGACGACACCAGCATCAGTTGCGAGCGATTCGCGCCGACTGCGCCGCCAGCGGTGGTGGTCTCGCATCCGCTGAGCGTCACTAACGACAGGCCGAACGATATCGCGACGAGAACCCGCAAACCAGAGACGATCTCCTGCCGTGATTCTCTATTTGGGCCGCACATCATATCAGTAGCGCTGCAGAACGCCGTTTTCTATTTTCACCCGGTCGCCAACTCTAAAATTGGCGCTCGTGCTCTGCGTCAATGATTGATATGACCCGCTGTCCATGCGGATAGTAAACTTATACACATCCGCTGTTTGCTGCTGTTGCCGTTTTTCCAGCTCGTGCCCGACATAAGCACCGCCCGCCGCGCCGGCGACAGTCGCAGCTGTCTGCCCTGTTCCGGATCCCACCTGGCTGCCAACGATACCCCCGACGACGGCACCGGCGATGGCGCCGATGCCTATGCCGCTGCCGGCAATGCCGCTGCTGCCTTGCTGCACCAGCTCAATGGATTGCACCACGCCGTACCCGGAGTAAACGTTTGCCGGATTGGTAGTCCCCGAGCCGGAAGTATTCGTGGGATTGTTCATCGTTTCGCACCCGCCAAGCGTCAGGAGACCCGCCACAGCAAGCACTGCTCCGTATTTATTCATCGCAGTCATGATATGTCCTCTGGTTATTAAAGGGCCGCGCGGACAGGCGCCGGTTTCATAAGCCGAATTCAGTGAAGAATCAACGTTTCGCGGCCAGAATGCCGATTAATACGCCGACCGCGGCAACGACCCCGATCGTGGTCCACGGATGGTCTTGCACGTAATCGTCGGCCGCGGCGGCAGTTTCCCTGGCTTTGTCGATAGCGGGTTGCGACGCGTCTGCCAGCCTGGTTTTAGCGCTTCTGATTTTCTCCTCGAATTTCTCGCGCGCCACTGCGAAGCCTTCGCCGGATACGTTCGCCGCGGCCTTGAGTAAATCTTCGCTATCGGCAATGACCGTTTTGATATCGCCGGTTATCCTGCATTTGGCAAGATTGAATTCATCCACTGTCCGTTCCATCATCGCCATCTCCCTCAGTTATCAACATGCCTCGAATTGGCCTTGCTTCTTGACGTTCACCTCATTACCCACGTTCCTTGATTGCTCATGGTCAAACGCGCGTTGAGCGGCGACCAGCCTTCCGCACCAACGCGCGGGGTTTGAGCGGCGCACCGCGCCGTTCAAACCTACTTGAGCCGCATGTCGTTTTTGACCGACGTCACACCCTTGATGCTCCGCGCAATCTCAGCCGCTTTGTATATGTTGCCCTGGGTGCTCACAAAACCGCTCAATTGAACCACGCCCTTGAAGGTTTCAACGTTGATTTCGGCGGATTTCAACGTAGGTTCATTGAATATCGCCGCCTTCACCTTGGTCGTGATCACGGTGTCATCAACGTATTCCCCCGTACCCTCCTTGCTCGACGTGGACGCGCACCCCACGACAGCCGTCAGCATGAGGGCAATGATAAAAACGGAAACGTATTTAAGTTGTTTCATAGCTAAACTCTCCATATGATTAAAAAACAAAAACCAGCGCCACCCCGCTTCAGACCGATAAGATCATCCAGCGGGGTGACGTTGCTTACTGCGATTTTGTCGTCTGACCTTTGGTGCCAGTCACTTCGACGTCCACGCGACGGTCGGGCTGCAGGCAGGCAATGAGCTTCTTGTTCAGCGGTCCTTTACAGTCGCCGGGCTTGGTCTCCGGCTGGGTCTCGCCCCTGCCTTCCGCGTTGATGCGATTGGGTTCGATGCCCTTGCTTACCAGGTAATCCTTGACTGCGTTCGCGCGCCGCACCGAGAGCCTTTGATTGTATGCGGCGGAACCGATGCGGTCGGCATGTCCGGCGGCGAGGATCACATCGTACTTGGCCCCTTGCAACGTGCGCGCCAAGTCGTCGAGCATCGCCCGGGCTTCGGGCTTCAGCACCGTCTTGTCGAAATCGAACAGCGCGTCCGCCGAGAAACCGAGTTTCTGCGGCAGCATTTTTTCAGGCGCCGGCGCGGGCTTGGGCTTACTGGGTGGCGGCGGCGTTACGGCTGCCACCTTGGGTGCGGGCGCTTCCGCCTTCCTGGCGACGGGGTCGCAGGGCTCGACCGAGCGCGCGGGCGTCCAGTCGCTGTCACGCACGCACAAACCCGTGGTGGAACTGGTCACGATGTTCATGTTCGTATCGAGCAGGTAACCTTGGTTCCTGGAATCCTGCGCGATCGCCATACCCGGCGATAAAGCCGCGGCAACGCCGGCAAAGATTAGTGTTCTGGTTGCAGTCATGCTTGTTGCTCCTGTTGAGTGAATGCCAGTTATCGTTGCTTCCATTATCGCCGTCTCTCCAGGATGCGCTGTGCGCTAGCGTACATAGGCGGGCGAAATGATGCGATCGGATGCCCATCGCGAAAAAAACCCTCGGACACGATTCACCCGAGGGCCGGAAACCGCCAGTCATCGTGGAAAAACAGATAACTGGCGGAAGGGGGGGGAAATTAACTTTTTAAGTTATCTGCTTCCGCGCCAAATTTCTCTGTGCGATACCGAACATATGGCATAATATTTTTACTGCAGCTTGGCACTATTTGGAGGCGATATTTGGTTCAGCCGCATCCACAATCTGGCGCTGCGTTTCACGCAGACGCTGATTACGCAGATGGCGCAGACCGCGGTGTGCAACCGTAGGAAATGCGGTTGTCTGCGGGCGTCGGCGTCGCCAGGCGCGCGAAAACAGCGCGTTTGACGCCGGTTGCAGCGTCGGGTTCCGGCGCTTTAGCCGATCGCGCCGGTGCGCTCCTTGGCGTGGACGAAGTGCTTTTGCTCGACACGAGCACTGCGCCGTCCCGATCGACTCGACCGGCGCTGCTGCAGGACTGCGCCGCAACTGCAAAGGCACCCGACTTCGGGTGCCCTTGCAGCGAACGTTGGTGCGTGATGCTTGCTTCTTTAGTTGCGGTCTCTTTTCGCGGGCCGGGCACTGACGCGCGGCTCGGTGACCGGCGCAGATGCCGCCGCGGCTGTCGGTTCCCGCTGGATGACTGCAGGAGCAGGTGCAGCCGCCGCGGTTTGAAGCGCCAACTTGATAAATCCATCACCACCCCGGGCTCCGGTACCGACGGTCTTCACACCACCGCGTCCGCCACCGCCACCACCACCCAGGTCGCCAGCTACCGCTGCCGAACTTCCGACGATTGCCGACCCACCAGCGCCGCCGCTTCCAGCGCCCGCCCCGCCGCCGCCGCCGGCATCAGCCTGAGCGTTGCGGCCGCTCTCGCTGCCAGCTTGTCCAGGCACGCCGGCAAAACCGGCAGTCTGCGACGCGCCGCCGGCCTGAGCCGCTTCCTCGGAGCGAGGACCGCTGTCCCCGCCACTTCCGCCGCGGCTTCCACCGGACTTGGCTGCGCCGCCCTGTCCAGCGGCTGCAGTCCGGGTACGTGGTGTCCAAACGTCGGCACCCGGGAACCCGGCGATGAGCTGCCCAGTATTGTAATTAGTCAGGCTGGTCGGGCCTCCGGCTCCGGCCTGTCCGCCTGCCGCACCCGTTCCGATGGTCAGCTTATACACTCCGGCCGACAAGTATTGAGCGGTCCGCATTGGAGCCGCACCGGCACCGCCGCCCCCGCCGCCGCCGTCCCGCATTGCGCCGCTGCCCCCGCCGCCACCACCGCCGCTCAACTCAATGACGTAGCTGCCTTCGACCAGAAAGGGCGTCGGGTATTGCGCACTGGACGCGGACGCCTGCGCCGGATGTATCGTAAGCAGACACTGCTGATTTACGATATTCGGAGCCGGACTGATGACCGTGAAAATGCCCCGCACATTGTCGTAATTCGCGCTTTCGCATTGCGGAAGCGCGCCCTGCGCAAAAGCAGGGGCAGCGGTACATGCCAGTAACATTAATGCCAATCGATCATTTTTCATAAATGCCTCTAGAGTTTGGTTTACACAATTTCCGTTGATACACGGCCAACCCGCACTAGCAGTGGCACATGCACCGCTTTCCCAGGAAGAAAAAGGCTCTCAGAGAAAGGGTTGTTATCGAGAGTCTGGATCCGCCAATTATGTCCAGGGAGGAACAACTTGCGAACACAGCCTGGATTATCCGCCTCCCTCCGGGCCAGTCCGTGCGGTAGAACGCATACAGCGGGAATTCTCTTCCGATCCGAATCCAGGACCGCTCTGCCGGCTCTTGTCCGAGAGCGTCTTGATCAGGCCGTCCATGCCGGGATCGCGAACAATGGCGGCGAAAGTATCGTAAGTGCGCGGATTATCATTTTCCGACACGCGGCGCCATGTCGCTCGCCTTCACGCCCGCATCCGACTTGGCCTGGCTCATGAGCGCGGTGCAGTTGCTGTCTTTGTTCTTGCCAAATTCGAGCAGCGGTATCAGCGCACCGATGCCTGCCGTCACCACACCCAGGGCCACCGCGAGGCCGCCCCGCGCGATCACGCCGCCCATTTCAGGCCGCACCAGCGGGTTCTTGAACGATCCGGTGATAACGATAGGGCCGCGCAACGATGCCAGACTGAAGCCCTTCGACTGGGACACCAATCTGAGGTGGAGCGATTCGTCGGTGAAGTTCAC
>CAYIRZ010000023.1:10735-16508 GCA_964365845.1 uncultured Streptomycetaceae bacterium | reverse complement strand
GCAGATCGAACGGGAACAACTCTTTGCCGAGCAGGTAGTTATTGACGACGAATGACCAGATCAGGTCGTTGGCGCGCAGCATGTTGAAAGTGGTCGCCATTTCGCTGCCTTCCAGATAGCCGCGCTGTTCCATCTTCTTCTCGAGCGCCGCCACCTGCTGCTCGTCGATGAACACTTCGAGCTCGCCCGGCCGCTCGAAATCGATCATGCTGACGAAAAACGTCGCGCTGTGGATGCGCTTGTCCTGTTTGGCGGCGAGATAGGCCAGGGCGCTGGCCAGCAGCGTTCCGCCGAGGCAATAGCCGATGACGTTGGTTTCATGCTGGCCGGTCGCCCGCTCGATGGCGTCGAGCGCGGCAAGCGAGCCTTCGGTCAGGTAATCATCGAAGCTCTTGTGCGCCAGTTGCTTGTCGGGGTTGACCCACGAGATCACGAACACGGTGTGGCCCTGCTCGACCGCCCACCGCACGAACGAGTTGTTCTCGCGCAGATCGAGGATGTAGTACTTGTTGATCCAAGGCGGAATGATGAGCAGCGGCCGCTGATAAACTTCCCTGGTGAGCGGTTCATACTGGATCAATTGCAGCAGATCGTTCTGGTAGACGACCTTGCCCCTGGTCACCGCGATGTTCTCGCCCAGGCGAAACGCTTCGGTGTCCGTCATTCTCATGCGCAGTTGCCCGCCTTCGCCGCGCGTCAGATCCTCGAGCAGATTGTTGAGTCCCTTGACCAGGTTCTGGCCGCCCGAATTCACGGTTTCGCGCAGCACTTCGGGATTGGTGAGCATGAAGTTGGACGGCGACAGCGCATCGATATACTGGCGGGTGTAGAAATCGACTTTCTTCGAGGTCTTCTCGTCCAGGCCCCCGACCTTGCCGAGCGTCTGGTGCAGATGCTTGGCGGCGATCAGGTACGACTGCTTGACGTAGTCGTAAAGAAAATTCTGTTCCCAGTCCTCGTGCCTGAAGCGGCGGTCGCCGTGCGGCGCTTCGACCACCGGCTTGGTGTCATGGCCGAACATCTTGAGCATGGAGTTCTGCCACAGCGCCATGTGGTCCTGCCACAGCTTCATTTGCACTTCGGCAAGCTTGAACGGATCGGCAAGCATTTTGCTCCAGGCTTCGAAGAACGCCTGGCTGATGCCGAGCTCGTCGTTGAAGGCGGACGGCGCGCCTTTTCCGCCCTGCTCCAGAAAACGCGTCACGAGCTGGCCGCTCTTGCGCGCGATATCGGCGTAGAGTTTCGCCAATTCGGCGGGGTCGGCTGCGGGACGCTCGGTTTGCTTGGCTGCGGTCATCGGATACTTTCTCAGGTCTTGGCTATCGCGACCCGGCGCACGAAGCGGTAAATGCCGTCCAGGTCCTCGGTGTAAGGGTATTCCAGTTCCGCTTTTCAATGAGATGCGCTATGGGCAGGCTGCATTGCTATCTTGACGCTTACGTAAACGCTATACTATGATGAGCTAAGTTACAGATTTTACACATTTATGTTGCATAGCACAATGGCTCAAACCTATTCCATCTCCGATCTTGCCCAAGAATTCGAAGTAACCACTCGCACTATACGCCACTATGAAGAGCAGGGTTTGCTCAACCCCGGGCGCGAGGGAACAAACCGGATTTTCACCAACCGCGACCGGGTGCGGCTCAAACTGGCGTTGCGCAGCAAGCGGCTGGGTTTCTCCCTGAGCGATATCCGCGAGTTGTTCAAGCTCTATGACCTGTCCAAGGACGAGAACAGGCAGCTTGAGGAATTCCTGGCCAAGCTCGAGAAGCGCCGCGCCTCCCTGGAACAACAGCGCGAGGACATCGAGGTCATGCTCAACGAAATCAATTTTTTCGCCAACCAGTGCCGGCGCCTGCTCGCCGGAAAGAATAGCGTTAAAAAAGAACAGGTTGCGTAAGTACTGCTGCGACGTAGCATAGCCCGAAGCAGTATTATCGTTAACGTTAACGTCAATCTTAAGAATGGAGCCCGGCATGGCCAATCCGATCGATTTCTACTTTGATTTTTCCTCACCCTACGGTTATTTCGCCAGCGCCAAGATCGACGAGCTCGCCGCCAGACATGGCCGCAGCGTGGTGTGGCGGCCGATCCTGCTCGGCGCGGTGTTCAAGATCACCGGCCAGCAGCCGCTGCCGACGATTCCGCTGAAAGGCAGCTACGCCAATCACGACCTCGCGCGCTCGGCGCGGCTGTTCGGCCTGCCGTATAAGCTGCCCTCGAAGTTTCCGGTTTCGGGTACGGCGCCGAGCCGCGCTTTCTACTGGCTCTGCGACAAGGATCCGGCGCTCGCCAAAAAATTCGCCCAGGCGCTCTACCACGCGTATTTCGTCGAAGACCGCGACATCTCCAACCCGGAAGTCACGGCCAACGTCGCCGCTAAACTGGGGCTGGAAAAAGATCAGGTGTTGCAGGCGCTGAACGACCTCGCGGTAAAAGAGCGCCTAAAGACCGAAGTCGATGCGGCCATCGAGCGCGGCGTGTTCGGCTCGCCGTTCTTCATCATCGACAAGGAGCCGTTCTGGGGTTCGGACCGGCTGGATCAGGTTGAAAAGTGGCTCACCACCGGAGGCTGGTGAGAATTTGCAGGCGGCTGACATGCGAACGCAACTCGAAGCGATTCAGGCAAACATCGTCACTCTGAAAGTTGACGCCGTCGTCAACGCGGCGAACACCACGCTGCTCGGCGGCGGCGGTGTCGACGGCGCCATTCATCGCGCCGCGGGGCCGGAACTGCTCGCCGAATGCCGTCTGCTCGATGGCTGCCCGACCGGACGGGCAAAAATCACCCAAGGTTACCGGCTGCCGGCGCGGCACGTGATACACGCCGTCGGTCCGGTATGGCGCGGCGGCAAGCAGCGCGAACCGGAACTGCTGGCCGCGTGTTATCAGGCCAGCCTGAAACTCGCGGCCGAAAACGGCGTCAGGACCATCGCCTTTCCGGCGATCAGTTGCGGCGCTTATGGCTATCCACTGGAAGAGGCGGTTAAGACCGCCGTGCACGAGTGCGCCGGCTTCGCCGCCGCCGGGGCGGAACTGAAAAAAATCATTTTCGCGTGCTTCGATCGGGACATGCTCGAGCTGTACCGCGCCGAGCTGGATCGCCTCCGGGTTTAGAGTCCCTATCCTTCACGCGTATAATTCCGCGTCGGGCGCTGCATCGGCCCCCACACGGCAACCCCGGAATAGAATCGAAAGCAAAACATGAGCGACAAAGTGCTCGCGCAGATCGCCCCCGATGGCAACGCGACGGTCATTCTCAACCGCCCTGAAGTGTATAACGCGTTCGACCCCGAGATGGTCGAGGCCCTCACCAAAACATTCAAAAAACTCGGGGCCGACCCCAAGGTGCGCGCCATCGTGCTGGCCGGCACCGGAAAAAATTTCTGCGCCGGCGCCGATATCGTCCACATGAAAAAAAGCGCGGCCTACTCGAGCGCGCAGAATTTCAAGGTGGCGCGGCAGACCGCCCGCATGCTCTACACGCTGTACATGCTCGGCAAGCCGACCATCGCCTGCGTGCGCGGCGCGGTGCGCGGCGGCGGCGTGGGGCTGGCGGCGGCATGCGACATCGTGATTGCCTCGCGTAGCGCGACGTTCCGCCTCTCGGAAGTGAAACTCGGCGTCATTCCGGCGATGATCAGCCCGTACGTGATCGCCGCCATCGGCGAGCGCATGGCGCGCCGCTACATGCTCACCGGCGAGGAATTCGACGTTGCGGAAGCCTTCCGCATCGGCCTGGTGCACGAGATAGCCGAGGAAGATGAACTCATCGCGGCCGTCGGCCACATGCTGGCGCATCTGTATTCGAGCGGCCCCAGCGCGGTGGCCGCGATCAAGCAACTGATCCCGGTCAGCGCGCACGCGCGGATCGGCGATAAAATTGTCGATGAAACCGCGCGCCGCATCGCCAAAATTCGCGCCACCCCGGAAGCGCAGGAAGGTTTGAGCGCATTCCTCGAAAAGCGCAAGCCGGCGTGGCTCGAACCCCTTTCAGCCAAAAAACCGGCAAAAGCAAAACGCAAAGGACGCTGAAAATGCAAAGCAAGATCTATTTTGCCGCCGATAAACGCAGATGAACGCGGATAAGATCAAAGACAAATGTCATGAAGTCTCCCCTTCAAACGGAAGGAGTGGAAGTCATCGGCGTGTATCGGCGTTTATCTGCGGTTTCATTGATTTGTAAGGTTTTCATGTCTGTACCGAAACGAGTCAAACTGATCGAAGTCGGTCCGCGCGACGGGCTGCAAAACGAGGCGACCCCGGTTTCGGCCGAGGTCAAAATCGAACTCATCCACCGCCTGCAGGACGCCGGGCTGAAAGCGATCGAGGCCACCGCCTTCGTCTCGCCCAAATGGGTGCCGCAAATGGCCGACAACGCCCAAGTCATGGCCGGCATCCGGCGCAGGCCCGACGTCGCCTACCCGGTGCTGGTGCCGAACATGAAGGGGCTGGAAGCGGCGATTGCCGCAGGCTGCGACGAGGTCGTGGTGTTCGGCGCCGCCACTGAAAGCTTCTCGAAGCGCAACACCAACTGCTCGATCGCGGAGGGGCTCGCGCGCTTTTCCGAGGTCTGCGACGCAGCGATCGCCAAGGGACTCAAGGTGCGCGGCGACATCTCGGTGTGCCTGGACTGCCCTTACGAGGGCGAAGTCAGGCCGGAAGCGGTGGTGCGCGTCGCGCGCGAACTCGACGCCATGGGCTGCTACGAAATCACTATCTGCGACACCATAGGCACCGGCACGCCAGGCAAGACGCGCGCCGTGTTCGACGCCGTGGCCAAACACATCCCAGTCGCGCGCCTCGCCGGCCATTTCCACGACACCTACGGCCAGGCGCTGGTCAACATCTACGCTGCACTCGAATGCGGGGTCGCGGCCTTCGACAGTTCGGTCGCGGGCCTCGGCGGCTGCCCCTACGCCAAGGGCGCGACCGGCAACGTCGCCACCGAAGACGTGCTCTACATGCTCAACGGCCTCGGCATCGAAACCGGCGTCGACATCGGCAAACTGATAGACGCCGGGACATACATCTGCGACGTGCTCGGCCGGCCGACCCATTCCAAGGCGGCGCGCGCCATCGCGGCAAAGCAAAAAGTCTGAGCCGCAGTTAAAATCAACGCCAAAATAATCTTTAGCCACAGAGTTCACTGAGGACAGCAAAAGAAAAACACACGGGGATGGGATTAGCTAATCAATTCTCTGTGTACCCCTCATGGGGGTATTGAAAAGAACCCTCTGTGACCTCTGTGGCTTAAGTTCGTTATTCCCGGAGCCCAATATGCCGTTGCCCACCCCCGCCCCCCGCAAACTGAAGCACACCCGCGCCATCGAGTGCACAGGCTACGAGCGCGAGGACGGGCTATGGGATATCGAAGGTCATCTGGTGGACACCAAAACTTATGTCCATACGCGCCGCGATGGCGGGCGCGAGCGGGCGCCCGGCGAGCCGGTGCATAACATGTGGTTGCGCCTCACCATCGACCTCGACCTGAAAATCCACGACGCCGAGGCCGTGACCGACGACGGCCCGTACGCGATCTGCGGCGACATCACGCCGAATTTCAAATCGCTGATCGGGCTCACCATCGGCGCGGGGTGGCGCCGCGAAATCATCGCGCGCGTCGGCGGCGTGAAAGGCTGCACCCATCTCGTCGAACTGCTGGGTCCACTCGGTACCACCGCGTTCCAGGCCACGGGCCGCGCGGCCGAAGCGCGCCACCCCCGCCAGCCCCGCACCAAAAAGACCGATCAGCGGAATTACAGCCACC
>CAYIRZ010000023.1:0-10725 GCA_964365845.1 uncultured Streptomycetaceae bacterium | reverse complement strand
CCCCCGGTGCCCCCGCCCCGGGGCGGGCGCCCGTCGCCCCCCAACGCCGGCAAGCCGCTCACCAAAAAGCCCTATCAGCTCAATTCCTGCCACGTCTACAAGGACGACGCGGACGCGGTGCGCGAGAGATGGCCGCAGTTCTACACCGGTGTGAAATAGCAAAAAACTAAAACCGATGAACACAGATCAGAATCAAGAACCAAACAATTTTAGCCACAGAGGACACAGAGTTCACAGAGTTCGCAGAGAAACCCATAACGATAATTTCCGAATCATTGGATACGGATCGTGTTTCGTCGTTTTTTTTCTCTGTGCTCTCTGTGTTCTCTGTGGCTTGTTTTAGTTCTTGGCAGCACGCCTGAAGGAAATATGGAATGGCCGGCATCGCCAAAGTAATTTTCGTTTCAAGCCTGGTCTGCGCCATGGCCGCCTGCGCCGGCCATGCCCCGGTCAGACTATCGGAGCAGGACAACGGACGCGCCGCCGAGTTGGCCGCCGGCCAGGAGATCAGTCTCACACTGGCCGCAAATCGCACCACGGGTTACAGCTGGGCCCGCGAAGACGACAGCGGCATCGTCGTTCTGGTCGAACCACCCGCTTATTCCGCCGGCGCAGCACCCGCCGGGATGGTCGGCGTTGGCGGTGTCGAAACCTGGCGCCTGCGCGCAACCGCGGCCGGCACCGCCGTGTTGCGCTTTGCCTATCGCCGCCCGTGGGAAAAGGACACGCCGCCCGCCCGTGCTGTCACGCTGAACATCACCGTCCGCTGATGCCGGTAATTTTTCGTCGCCAGTTGCGTCGAAAAATTAAATGAAAACAATAAGTTATATATCTCTGCCATATAATACGAAAGCCGCATCGGCTAGAATTTTGTCGGACTTGTGTTCGACAAAATCCTGAAACGAAAAGCACCAAAGAACGGAATGAAAAGAGCACGATGCGAGGGATGTTTGTTCCGGCCGACACAGCGCTTCGACACGCAAAACTTCTTTCTTAAGCAGCCTGTCGCCGAAGCATCGATCAACCGCGATCTGTTAACACCATGGGTTCCGATGAATGGGACCAAGTCCGACAGGCTGCTAAGCTATTCTTTGATTGTTGAGTCACTACGGAGAACACTGCCATGAAAACCCTGATTGTAACCATTGCGTTGATGCTGATCGCCACCCCGGCCCTCGCCCGTAAGTCCTGCGATGAACTCAAGGCCGAGATCGATGCCAACATCAAGGCCAAGGCCGTAAAAGTCTATACACTGGACGTCGTCGGAAAAGACGAGCAAAAGGAAGGCAAGGTCGTCGGTACCTGTGACGGCGGCGCAAAGAAGATCGTCTACAAGCGCGGCTGAGCGGTTTCCCTATTAAGAGCGCATTTAAAAAAGACCAAGACCGATGTAACCGCCGATGAACGCCGATCGAACCAACGTTAAAAATCTTTTACCACCAATGGCAAATATAAATAAAAACAATTGCTTATATTATAGCCCGGTGCAATTCCAACTTGGAGTTATAGATTTTCATCGGCGTCTATCGGCGTTCATCGGCGGCTAAGTTTTTTTATTTTGTTACGGGCTCTAAGGAAAGATCAGCCGGCCGGTCTGGGTTTTCTCCCGTAGAGCCAGCGTGCGAGCGGCGACAGCGCGCCGAAGATGCCGATGCTGGCGAAAGCAAAACCCCAGGCCATCGTGCTCTGGTTGCCGCCGGCCAGGTCGAGCACCACGCCGAACACCAGCGGCGCCAGAAACGCGGCGCTGAACCCGATCAGGGAATAGATCGCCATGCTCGCGCCGCGCAGCCCGGGCGGGGCGGACGCGATCGCGCCCGAGGTCAGCGCCGCGGAATCGCCCAGCATCAGGCCGTAGTGCAGGCACATGATCAGGAACACGAGTATCCATGGCAGCGCGGCGGTGAAGCCCAGCACGCACGCCGTCAATCCCGACAGCGTCATGAAAGTGAAGATCACGCGCTGGCGGCCGAAGCGGATCGCCAGTTCGTTGCCCGACACGCTCATCACCGGGCCCAGCATGTTGATGATGGCGGCGAGCGTCGCCGCGCTCCACAGCATCGGCGAATCCGCGGCTTGCAGCGACGCGCAGAACACGAGGAACGCCACCATCCATGAACGCTGGCCGAACAGCTCGTAGTTGTGGGCCGCGTAACCGAAAATGTAAGCGCGCGTCTCGCGGTTCCTGAGCACGGGGCGGAAATCGAGCAGCGCCGGCGGTGCGATATGCTCGGGATGGGTTATGCCTCGCGGCATCGCCATGTTCACCAGCGCCGCCGCCAGCAGCGGCCCGACGGTGCCGAAGACGAATGCCCACTGCCAACCGAACACGGCGCCGAGCTTGCCGCACGCCGCGATGGAGATGCTGGAGCCGATGCCGAAGCTCGCGGTGTAAAAAGCCGTGGCGCGCGACTGCGCGCTGCCTTCGAGATGATCCGTCAGGTTCTTGAGCCCCGGCATGTAAGTGCCGCCCAGTCCGAAGCCGATCAGGAACTGGAAAAACAGCGCGGTCCACAGCCCTTGCGCGAACAGCGCGAAGCCCGCGGCACCGGCGCTGGAAATCACGCAGGCCCACAGATAAACGCGGCGCGAATCGATGCGGTCGGTAAGACTGGTCAGTATCGGCACCGCGGCCATGTAGCCCGCGAAATACACTCCGCTGATGAGCCCGGCCGAGGAGTTGGAAAGCGCCCACTCGCGCTGGATCTGCGGCAGAAGCGCGGTATAGGCAGCGAAGCCGGTCATGGACAGCGCTTCGGCGACGCCCATAGTGAGCGTCAGCCGCACGGCTGACTGCGAGTTCATGGTCATACTTGGCCAGCCTTATGCAATTGGCGGACAGCTTTCGCCGGGCAACCATTTAAACCACCCCGTCCGCTTTGCGGCCACCCCTCCTTCTTGAGGAGGGGAGCACACCAACCCTTTGCCGAAAACTCCCCTCCTCGATGAGGAGGGGTGGCACGCAGTGCCGGGGTGGTGAGAGGCAAAGCCCGGAAGTCCGCCACCGCTCATTAAATCGCGCCGGACTTGCGCAGCAGCTCGGCAATCGCCTCCGCCATGCGCCGGTATCCTCTGGCATTCGGATGAATGGCGTCGGACTTCATGTCCGGCGAGTGGAGCACATCCCTGACGACGCTGCTCTCGTAGGGAATCCCGAATTCCTCGGCGAGCTCGCTGTAAAACTCAGGCGGGCTCGCCAGCAGCGCCGGCCGCGGCACGCCGATCAGCACTACTGCGATGCCACGTCCTTTGATGGCCTTGATGATGGCCTGCAGGTTCGCCTTGATCTCGGTCTCGCCTACTTTCCTGAGCATATCATTGCCGCCGAGGCAGACGATGATCAGGTCAGGCCGGTGTTCGGCAATCGCGCCCGGCAGGCGGCTCAGGCCTTGAGCGGTCACTTCGCCCGGCACGCCGGACCGGACCACTCGCTGCCCGACGAGTTGCGCGAGCACTGCAGGATAGCTCTCGTCCTCTTTTGCGCCGGTGCCATAGGTCAAGCTGTCGCCGAACGCCATGATGACTTCGGACGCACCGAGTTTCGCCAGCTTCGGTGTCGAATCGCCGCAGCCGGTGACGGCCAGTGCAAGCACCAACAGGATCAGGCGCAGCAGGTATATTGCGCAGCGGTCACCGTTTGTTTTCATCGGCGTTCGAGCCCTCTCTCCCAGCCTCTCTCCCAAAAGGGAGAGAGGAGGCAATTGCTTCCCTTCTCGATCCCTCATCCCCGACCCTTCTCCGGGGGGAAGGAATGAAGGATGGGCGGGTTCATCTGTTCTTCTCGTTCAGCCCGCCTCGTTTGAAGTCCCGGATAATTTCCCGCGCGGCATTATGACCCGGTATGCCGGTCACGCCGCCGCCCGGATGAGTGCCGGCGCCGCACATGTAGAGCCCTTTCACGGGACCGCGATAATCGGCGTTGCCCAGCACGGGGCGCGCACTCCACAACTGGTCGAGCGTCAGCGCGCCATGGAAAATATCGCCGCCGATCAGCCCGAACTCACGCTCGAGATCAAGCGGCGAGTGCACCTTGCGGCCCAGCACGCTGTCCTTGAAGTTGGGTGCATAGCGGGTGACGGTGTCGATCACGAGATCGGCGGCGGGCTCTTTTATTTCGTCCCAGTCCAGATCGTTCGGCAATTCCGGGTTGAAATGCTGGCAGAACAGGCTCGCCACGTGTTTTCCCGGCGGCGCCAGGGTATCGTCGACGGTGGACGGGATCAGCATCTCCACCACCGGCGCGCGCGAACAGCCGTAAGTACGCGCATCGAAATAGGCCTGCTCCATATAGCGCAGCGACGGCGCAATGATGATGCCGGACTTGTGATGATCCTGGACCGACTTCCCCGGCACGCAGGAAAAGTCCGGCAGTTCGGAGAGCGCCACATTCATGCGGAACGTCGCCGAGCCGCATTTCCAGTTGCGGATGCGCCGCACGAACTCGGCTTCAAGCGCGTTTTCGTCGATCAGCTTCAGGTACAACAGTTTCGGATTGAGGTTGGATACCACGCAGCGCGCCTCGATCACGCGGCCATCGGCAAGCTGCACGCCCTGTGTCCCGCGGGCGTCCACGCACACCTTGACCACTTCGCAGTCGGTATTGATTTCCACGCCGCGATTGCGCGCCTCCTGCGCCATCGCCTGCGTGATCGCGCCCATGCCGCCCACTGCATGCCCCCAGGCGCCGCGCTTGCCGTTCACTTCGCCGAACACGTGGTGCAGCAGCACGTAGGCCGAGCCCGGCGTATAGGGGCTCGCGAAATTGCCGACGATGGCGTCGAAGCCGAATGCCGCCTTGATCGGCTCGGATTCGAACCAGCTGTCGAGCAGATCGCCCGCGCTTTTGGCAAACAGGTCGAGCAGGTCGCGGCGCGCCGCCATGTCGAGCTTGCGCACGCGGTTGCCGGTTTTCAGCGCACTCACGATATCCTGCAGACCGCCGCCGACGTTAGGCGGCGTTTCCAGCAACAGGCTGCGCAGTACGTCGGCCACCCGCTCCAGCATGGCGTGGTAATCAGGAAGCCGTTGCGCATCGCGTTTCGAATAGCGCGCGACTTCGGCCTGCGTCGCCTCGAGCGAGCCGCCGAGTTTGAGATATTGCGTATCCGACAGCGGCAGAAAATTGGAGATCGGGCGTTCGATGATGCGCAAGCCATGCTCGGCCAGGCGCAGATCGCGGATCACCTTGGGATGCAGCAAGCTGACCGTATAGCTCGCGGTCGAATTCCGATAGCCCGGGAAAAACTCCTCCGTGACCGCCGCTCCGCCCACCACCGGACGGCGCTCAAGCACCCGGACCTTGAGCCCGGCGCCGGCGAGATAGCAGGCGCAGGTCAGGCCGTTGTGGCCGCCGCCGACGATAAGCGCATCGTACGGTTTGGAGTTGGGCATCGGAAGGAAGAAAAGCAATAAGTTTGGCGCGCCCGAGACGATTCGAACGTCCGACCCCTGCCTTCGGAGGGCAGTACTCTATCCAGCTGAGCTACGGGCGCGCAGGCCGTTGATTCTATCACAGCCGCGGGCATGGACTGCCGTCGAATCAAGGTTTTACCGAGGTGGCGATTGCCGCTATAATGTGCGCCTTTCGTGCCCCATTCCTATTCGCAGGACAATCAATGAGCGAAGTTAAAATCGAAGAACACTCTTCCCCGATCAAAACACCCAAGCAGTTGATCATCGTGATCGCACTGGCATTTCTCGTGCCGATCATTCTGATCGTCATGCTGACGCAACTCGTGACCGGCGGCGCCAATTTCGGCAAGGACCATCCCGGGATGTCCGACGAAGCCATCGCCAAGCGGCTGAAGCCGGTAGGCGAAGTGGTCGTGATGGATCCCAACGCGCCGAAAATCGAAAAAGACGGCAAACAAGTGGTCGAAGCGGTATGTGCAGCCTGTCATGTCACCGGCGCACTCAACGCACCCAGGATCGGCGACAAAGCCGCATGGGGCAAGCTTATCCAGGAAGGCCAGGGGAAGCTCACAGCAGATGGGCTCAAAGGCGTGCGCCAGATGCCCGCGCGTGGCGGCAATCCCGACCTGACCGACACCGAGTTCGCGCGCGCGGTGGCTTACATGGCGAACCAGGCAGGCGCCAACTGGAAAGAGCCCGAATCGAAACCGGCGCCGGGCGCCGAGCGCGCCGGCGAGCAGATTGTGCAGGAGCAGTGCGGCAAGTGCCACCTTGCCGGTGCGAATGGAGCGCCGAAGATCGGTGACCGGGCCGCCTGGATACAGCGTGCCAAGAAGGGGATCGACACCGTGACGCTCACGGCCATTAGAGGCCATGACGGCATGCCGGCCCGCGGCGGCATGGCAGCGCTGACCGATGCCGAGTTCAGGCGCGCGGTCCTTTACATGTTCAACCAAGTCGGCGCGGCGGCAAAAGAACCCCAGGCCGCGGCTCCGGCCACCGCGCCGGCCAAAGCCGATGCCGGCAAAGGCAAAGCCGTGTATGAGGCCGCTTGCATGGCATGTCATGCGGCAGGCGTCGCCGGCGCGCCTAAAACCGGCGACAAGGCGGCGTGGGCGCCTCGCATCAAGGGCGGCATGGATGCGCTCTACGCCAGCGCGATCAAGGGCAAGAACGCAATGCCGCCCAAGGGCGGGAATATGTCGCTCGCCGACGCCGACGCCAAAGCCGCGGTCGATTATCTGGTTGGCCTGGCGAAGTAACCCGTGAGTCGTGAGCGGTAAGCAGCAGGGCGCAGCAGAAACTGCGCCTTTTTGTTTCTCTGCCGGCAAACTGAAGCTGCGTTCTGACCCTTCACCGCTTACCGCTTACCGCTTACCATTTACCCAAAAATGTCCACCTACGCCATCGGCGACGTTCAGGGCTGTTACGACCCATTGCGGCGCCTGCTCGACACCATCGCCTTCGATCCGGTGCGCGACCGGCTGTGGTTCGTGGGCGACCTCGTCAACCGCGGGCCGCAATCGCTGCAAACCCTACGCTTCGTCAAAGGGCTGGGCGAGCGCGCCGTGACCGTCCTCGGCAACCACGATCTGCATCTGCTGGTCGTCGCCGCCGGCGTCAGAAAACCCCATCGCGGCGACACGCTCGACCCTATCCTCACTGCGCCGGACCGCGACGAATTGCTGACGTGGCTCAGACATCAAAACATGATGCACGCCGCGAATGGCTACGCGATGGTGCATGGCGGCCTGCTGCCGCAGTGGACCGTCGCTCAGGCACTCGCATTGGGACGGGAAGTCGAGGATGCGCTGCGCGGCGAGGGTTGCCACGATTTCCTGTGTCACATGTACGGCAACGAACCGGTCCGCTGGCACGACAATCTTTCAGGCTACGACCGGCTGCGCGTGATCACCAATGCGATGACGCGGCTGCGGCTGTGCCTGGCCGACGGCACGATGGAGTTCACTCACAAAACCGGGCTCGATGCCATGCCGCCGGGATACCTGCCGTGGTACGACGTCCCGGACCGCGCGAGCCGCGACACGGCGATCATCACCGGGCACTGGGCAGCGCTGGGATTGGTCGTGCGGCCGGATATGCTGGCGCTCGACACCGGCTGCGTGTGGGGCCGGCGGCTTACCGCGTTACGGCTCGAGGATCGGCGAATTTTCCAGTGCGACTGCCGTGAGATGGCGGGAACAACGGCTGAAGAATAGGTCTGCGCGAGTCCACACCGATGCCGGCGAGCGGCGCAAACCGCAAAAACGTTTCAGTGCGTAACGCGCGAGGTTGTGCCGTCGGAGATGATGCGCACTCTCTCGCCGGGCTTGAAGGTCTCGTCCGCCTCCTGGGTGACGGCAACCAGCTTGCCGCCATCGAGCTTGACCGTGATTTCGAGCCCGGTCTTGCGCGTCCCGACTTCTTCGGCAGCCTGGCCTGCGACGCCGCCTGCGACGCCGCCGAGCACCGTGCCAACCGCGGCGCCTCTGCCCTGACCGATAGTACTACCGGCAATGCCGCCCACGATCGCGCCGGCCGCCGGACCAATACCGCTGCGCGTGCCTTCGATCTGCACCTGGCGCACGCTTTCCACCACGCCCAGGCGCACGTTTTGCTCGCGCCGCGCCTGGTCGCGCGTATAGGCGCCGCCCGACATGCTCGGAGCACAACCGCTGACTACGATCACCAACGCCGCCACCGCGGCTACCGTGGAAATAAATCTCATATCAGCCTCCGTCTACCAGATCCGGCTACCAAAATTTTCTTTGAACCGCTGCGCGATCTCGTCGCGCGCGAAATGGTGGTTCTGTCCGCCGCGGCTGGCGATCTTGATCGCGCCCATCAGCGAAGCCAGCCTGCCGGTGAGCGGCCAGTCCAGCCCGGCAGCGATGCCATACAATAACCCGGCGCGAAAAGCATCCCCGCAGCCGGTGGGATCAAGCACCTCTTTGGCTTTAACGCACGGAACCTCCATCTGTTGACCACCCGCATAGATAATGGAGCCGCGCGCTCCCAATGTGACAACCAATGCCTTTACGAGTTTCGCCAGTTCCTCGATTTTTTCCCCGGTGCGTTCCTGAAGCAACTGGCCTTCGTAGTCGTTGACCGTCACGTATTCCGCCATGCGCATGAACCCGAGCAACTCCTCGCCGCCGAACATCGGCAGCCCCTGGCCGGGGTCAAAAATGAACGGCACGCCCGCGTCGTGAAATTCGCGCGCGTGCTGCAGCATGCCTTCCCGCCCATCGGGCGCGATGATGCCAAGGCCGACACTCTTCGCATCCCCCACGTGATTCAGATGGGAATGATTCATCGCGCCGGGGTGGAAGGCCGTAATCTGATTGTCGTCGAGATCGGTGGTGATGAAAGCTTGCGCCGTGAAGGTATCGGGGACCTTGCGTACATGCTGCTGCGAGAGCTGCAGCTTATCCAGGCGATAGGCGTACGGCTGATAGTCGTCGCCGACGGTGGCCATGATCAGCGGGTCGCCGCCCAGCATTTTAAGCGTGTAGGCGATGTTGCCGGCGCAGCCGCCGAACTCGCGGCGCATGTCGGGCACCAGAAACGCGACATTCAGGATATGCAACTGGTCGGGAAGGATATGGTTCTTGAACTGGTCGCGGAACACCATGATGGTGTCGTAGGCGATCGAGCCGCAAATCAGCGTGCGCATGGGACTCTCGCAAAAAAATGGTGCGGAATTATAGCATTGTGGTCGCGCTTGCTCTGCGCCGCCGGCGCAAAACCAGCGGCATTTCCAGGAAATCCCGCGCCTGAAGTGTTCATGCTGATCCGCGCCGCCGGAGGAGGTGGTGTTGCTGCGCGAGATTCGCGACGCGCTGAGAAAGTAGCGCCGCTGCGATCCCCGCCACCCGCTAAAACCGTTTTAGCTTGAATCTCATGCCGTGGCAGCAGATGGAATTATTCACCGGGAATCAAAGCTTCGTGGGCTGAAAAATCAGAAAATACTGGTTCGGCAAAAAGGCGTGCTCCTGGACCAGCGCGTAGCCGGCACCCTTCAACTCGGTTTTCACGCGGTCGGGCGCGATACGCGCGTTCTTTGGCGGACCCTCCGGCGAGTCCATGCGAAAGTCGATGATCGCAACGCGGCCGCCGGGCTTGAGCGAATCGCGCAGCTTGCGGAAATAGCGTTCGCGATCCTCGACGTGATGGAACACGTCCACCAGGATGATCAGGTCCGCTTTTTCGGGCAGGCGCGGATCGCCAGGTGTGCCGGCCACGGCGATCACATTTTTCAGCCCTTCGCGTTTCGCGCGATCGGCAAGGTACTTCACCATGTCGGGCTCGGTATCCACGCCGTACACCCGTCCCTTGGGCACCATGTGCGCGAAGCGCGCCGAGAAGTAGCCGGTGCCGGAACCGATATCAGCGATGACGGCATCAGGTTTGAGCGCCAGCGCCTGGATCACCTCATGAGGCTTTTGCCATGCATCGCGCTGCGGATCGTCGAAAATCCGCGCCCATTTCTCCGCGCCGCCGAAGCTGTGTTCATGGGCGTGGGGGGACTGTGCTACTGCGGGTCCTGCCGATAATCCGGCACAACTCAGCAGAATCAGGGTTATGTTGAGAAACGAGGTCCGGTTCATTTTCAGACCGGCTGCTTCCAGGCCAGGTCGAGTTCGCGCGCGGCCTTGACCTCATCGAGGCGGCGCACCGGCGTAGTATGCGGCGCGGTTTTCACCAACTCGGGCTGCGTGCGCGCTTCTTCGAGGATTTCCCCCATCGCCGCGACGAAGGCATCGAGCGTCTGTTTGGATTCGGTTTCGGTGGGTTCGATCAGCAGGCATTCCGGCACCAGCATTGGAAAGTACGTCGTCGGCGCATGAAAGCCCTTGTCGAGCAAACGCTTCGCCACGTCCATGGCGGTGACGCCGGTTTCTTCCTTGAGCTTCTTCAGCGTGACGACGAATTCGTGGCTCGCGCGCCGCGTGGGAAATGCGACCTCGAAACCCGCGCGCCTGAGTTCAGCCATCAGGTAGTTGGCGTTGAGTGTGGCGAACTCGGCCACGCGCTGCATGCCTTCCCCGCCCAGCAGCCGCATATACACGTAAGCGCGCAACAGCACGCCGGCGTTGCCCATATGAGCCGCCAGGCGACCGATGGAAAACGGCAGGTCTTTCTCGCCGAGCAGGCGATACTCGTCCTTCACCCGCCCCACCACCGGTAGCGGCAGGAACGGCGCCAGCTTCTTCGACACGCCCACCGGCCCGGCGCCGGGGCCGCCGCCGCCGTGCGGCGTGGAAAAGGTCTTGTGCAGGTTCATGTGAATCACGTCGAAGCCCATGTCGC
>CAYIRZ010000022.1:0-16743 GCA_964365845.1 uncultured Streptomycetaceae bacterium | reverse complement strand
GCGCGGTCGGCCAGTCGACGCGGATGAAATTGCGGTCGGCGTAATCGCGCGCTTCCTCGCGGTGACGCGCCAGGCCGCAGTAAGCGCAATTGGCGCGACAACCTTCGGGATAGGTGACCAGCAAGTTCAGGCAATGCGTGCATGAAGTGCGGTGCATCTTGCCGGGCACGAGACCCAGCGTAATCGCCGCCGCCGTGCTCATCTGCACATATTCCGGCGAGCGCATCTCCGGTGTTTTGACGTGGTAATCGGGGCGGTAGAAACGGATAGGCTGCATTTCTTCAATCACTGAGCTCATAAAAAGCCTTAAATAGACAGGATTAACAGGATTCTTCAGGATTTACAGGATTAACGCTTTCTTTGTGCTCGCGGAACTTGCGGCGCACGATGACACTATTTCCAAAATTGATGAGCAGCCCTGTATCGACACCAGTTGCAACCAGGTAATTCACCAGTTGCGCCTCGTTTTCCTTGGATAAAGCGGAATTGGCCTTGATTTCACAAATCACGCAGTTCTCAATAAACAGATCGGCATAATACTCGCCAACTTTCTCGCCTTCATAGTAAACAGGAATCGGTTTTTGTTGCTCTACATGCAGCCCAATTTTGCACAACTCAATCACCAGCGCGTTTTCGTAAATCTTCTCAAGAAATCCTGACCCTAACGCACGATGGATTTTGAACGCGCATCCGATGATCTGCTCGGTGATTTCTTTGTCTTTCAAATCCTGTCAATCCTGAAAAATCCCGTTAATCCTGTCCATTAAACCCTTAAAAATCGATGCTGTCCTGGATGGCGGCGATGCCGGCTTGGGCGCACACGTCGTCGCGATCGCCGCCCGGTGCGCCGGAAACGCCGATGCCGCCCAGCAGCGAGCCGCCGCCTTCGATCATGAGGCCGCCCGCCACTGCGGCCACCCGCGGCCGGTGACGGATGCCGCTTTGCGGCATGCCCGGCTGCGTGACTCGTTCCAGATCGGCCGTACTGGTTCGGAACGATACTGCGGTCCACGCCTTGTCCACCGCCATGTCCGGCGTATGCGCGCCGGCAAAGCGGTCGCGCAGCATGACCTGCACGATGCCGCTCCGGTCAACTACCGCAACCGCGACCTGAAAACCGCCGTCACGGCATTTCTTCAGCGCCGCCTGTGCCGCCTTCAACGCGGTCTCCGGCATCATCACTTTCACCGCGAACGTCGCGTCCTGCGCCTGCGCCAGGCCCGCGCTCGACACCAGCGCCATGACACTCGTCAGCGCACAGACAACCGTGGTCAGCTGCATTTTGTTCATTTTCCCTGCTCCTCCTGTTCGCGTTTCTGAATAATCGGCAAAAGCGATCCAGCCGCGGCGATGGACGGCGTCGCGATTCGCAGCGGGCGTATTCCATGCGCGTTCGAGTTCGCGTCGCCGCTCGACCGCGCGCGTAAGCGATTCCGCGTACTGGTCGCGGAGGTCTTCTTCGTAATCCGCGAGCGCATTCTCGTCGCCCTCATGCAGCAACGCGTGCGCCGCCTCACCCCCGCGCTCGCCCGAAACCATGGCGGCGGCGATGCCGGCGCCGGTAATCGGGTGCGTAAGTCCCGCGGCATCGCCCGCGAACATCACATTGCCGGCGAACAGCCGCTCGCGCATGCCGCCGACCGGAATGGCGCCGCCGGTGCGGAACAGAATCTCGCTTCCCACCCTACCCTCGTCCACCAGCTGCCGGTGCAACGCATCAAGCGGGGTTTTCATGTCGGCGGAAAAACGCGGGTCCATGCCCAGGCCGAGATTGGCGTAAGCCCCTTTCGGGAACAGCCAGGCATAGCCGCCGGGATAGTCCGCCGACAGCCAGATATCGGTGGTTGCATAAGGAGAAGCCAGCGGCACGGTGTATTGCCGCGTGTTGACGGTGGCCAGCCGCGGCAGTCCCATGGCCCCGGCGATCATCGAATGCGGGCCGTCGGCGGCAATCAGCAGCCGGTAACGGACGTGCAACGTACCGCGCGGCGTGCGGATGGTTGCCGTCGAATGTTGCGCATCCAGTCCGGTTACGACGCTGTCAGCGTGTATCGTCGCCCCCGCCTCTTGCGCGGCTCGTGCCAGCGCCTGGTCGAAGGCCGCGCGGTCCACCATCAAACCCGAAAAGGGCGTGGCGACCGCGGTGCCTGACGGCAACACGCTTTTCATGCCGGAAATTTTCTGCAGCAGCACGCCGGCAGGCTGGGCATGGCGCGCCAGGGGCAGCGGGATGAATTCGGCGCACTGCACCGGCACGCCCACCGTGTTCTTTTTCTCGACGGCGACGACGGCGAGCCCCAGACGCGCCGCGGTGGCCGCAGCGGCGCCGCCGGCGGGCCCCAGTCCCACCACCAGCACGTCGCAGGTCATAGAGCCTGTCTCAATCATGGATGCGGCGTGAGCAGCGGCTGCTTGAGCGCCAGCCGCAGCACGGTAACAAAATCGTCGGGCGTCAGGGACAGCATGTCCACCTGACGATCGGCGAAGAATACGCGGATGCGCGACTCGAGCTTGTCGAGCGGGGTGTCGCGCAGCGCCGCCTCGAGATCGGCGATGGTGCGGCGCGGGCTCACAAAGATATCGCCGGTAAACCACACCTGCCTGAGCGTCCGGGCCAGCGTGTCGAAGATGACCGCAACACGCAACAGCCCTCCCGCGAATTTCTGCGCCGCTTCCAAAATCGGCATGCCGGCCGCCGGCCGCGATGCCAGAGCTATCCAGTCGGGCGTATCGATCTCGCGCAACGCCACCTGATAGCGCGCATGCTCGGAAAGCGTCAATTCGTCTTCGTGAAATTCGACATTGAACTCGCTTTCGAATGCCTCGGTGATATTGCGCCGGATTTGGCCTACGTCGGGCTGGCGGCCCAGCAGATCTTTCAGGCTGGTCACGCGCTCGCGCGCCGATGCGATGGCCTTGTCGGAAAGTTTTTCCGCGGGGATGCGCAATACGCGCAGCATTTTCTCGACATCGAACTCGATCAGCAGCGTGCCCTGGAACAGCAGCGCATTGCCGTCGAAAGCACCGCCGGTGCCGGAAATCTTGCGCCCATCGACTTCGATATCGTTGCGCGGACGGTAGCGCGCATCCACGCCGAGCGCGCTGATGGCGGTGGCCGCGGCGTGACAGATGCGTTTCGATATCGCCTGCATGTCGGTGGTGCCGACGTCGCGCTTGTGCAGATAGAGTTCCCAGCCGATCTGGGTCTCGTCGAAGTAGATCGCGCCGCCGCCGGTGATGCGGCGCTGCACCGCGATGTGGTTGGCCTTGCAGTAATCGAGGTTGAGTTCCTGCTCGGCACTCTGGTGATAGCCGAGCAGCGCCGAGGGCGTGAAGCGCAGGAACCTCAGCGTGCTGGGAATCTCGTCGGCCTGGCGTGCTTCCAGCAGCGCGCGATTCAACGCGATGTTCTGCGCCGCAGGGCGCAGACCGGTATCGAGGACGCGCCAGGATTCCATTATAAAATCATGCCGTTACAATTTTAATTCCGGCCAGGCTGCTGCCACGCCGGTGCGCCTCTGCGCGTTCGCGTGCAATCACGCGCGCCGGATCGATGCGCATGCCTTCGCTGCTGTCGAGCGCCAGCACTTCGTCGCCCACCGCGATCGAGCAGCACGCGGGGGTGACGCGCACTTCGCGTTCCAGGCGCGCGGCGAGTTCGACCATGCCGTCCGCCGGATGCGCGATGCCATTCAGCCCCGCCATCACCGCATAAGCGTCGATCTGCGCCTTGGCCATGCCCGCCGGGCGCGCGCAGCCCAACAACAGCGGCATGTCCGGCAGCGCCTCGCGCGCATCCATGAAGAAGCGCCCGACCTGGCGCGTATCGGGCGTGACGAAAGGCCGTGCTGGGGGCGCATAGAACGGCATCACCACCACCAGCACCAGGGCATCGGGCTGGTGGCGCGCGACGATTTCGAGCGCGTTCCATTCGCCGAGCATGCGCCCGTAGTGCAGGCCGATCACGATATGGGGCACGACTTTCATCGTCGTCGCGGCAAGGCACTCGAGGGAACGCTCGAAATCGGCGACGCTGCGCTTGAGGTGATAGACCTGCGAGATCGTGTCCTGCGCGCCGATCACGTCCATCATCGCCGCATCGATGCCGGAAGCCTCCATGCGCCGCGCAATGTCCATGTCGACCAGCGCGGTATGCATCGCAATCCTGAACGCCGGAAAGGCGTCCTTGATGCGGCGGATCGTCGGATAAAACGTGTCGTACTCGACCTCGTTGCGGTGGTTGGAGCCGCCGGTGAGCAGCATGCCCTGCGCGCCGTTGGCGATCTGTTCGCTGACGACCCGCCACAGCGCCTCCGGGGTGCGCGCCGGAATCATCGGTTCGAGAATTTTCGCCTTGCAGTGGTCGCAGGCGAGCTTGCACTCGCCGCCGGTGATCGAAACCGCGGGCCAGGCACTTTTGCCGCAACCGGAGAGCTCGGAAGTGGCGTAAACCTTGAAGGTCGGCGTGTAGAAATTGATGCGGCCGGCGCGTTCGCCGCCCGCGCCGGTGTAACGGCGCGCAAGCTCCGTTATCAGCGGTATATCGAACTCGACGCCGTCGAGCGGCTCGATCTGTTCGACAATGCCCAGCCAGTCATTCATATCCAGGACCGGCTCTAGTCAAGCGCCACAACCCGCAAAGCCATCGGCATTCATTTTTGTTTCGAACGCCGCAGCGGCTGCACCGCCCGTAACGAGGCCACCCGATTCCGCATCCCAGTTAATGGGTTTCATTTTTACCATCCAGCCCGAACCATAGGGGTCGCTGTTGATGGTGCCGGGGCTTGCGGACAGCGCCTCATTGACCGCCATCACCTCGCCCGAGACCGGGGCTTTCACCGGGCCCACCCACTTGCCGGATTCGACGGTTGCGGCCGACTTGTTCTGCTCGACGCTGCGGCCGACTTTCTTCGGCGTGCACGACACGATCTGCCCGGCAAGCGCGGCAGCATAGGTGGTCATGCCTATGGTGAGGGGGCCGTCCGCCTCGCGCCGCGCCCACACGTTGTTTTCGACGTTGTAGTAAAGATCGTCCGGAATGTTGCAGCCTTTGACCGTTGCCATGTTGGTTATCCTCTTTTATTGCTTCAAAAAAACAATGCCTTGTCGCAGCTCAGAACCAGGTCCGCCAGCACGCCGCCGCTCGAGAGTTCATCCACCTCGTCGATCACGTTCGCGACTTCCATCTCATAGCCGGGCAGCGCCGGCCGGCACAGGTAAAACCTGGCCCCGGCCGCCTTGGCGTCGCGCATGAATTCGATTATTTTCTTGCCGCCGTCCATCGCCGTCAAATTCTCGGGCACGCCCTGCTGGCACAACTTGACGCCTTCCATGGTGAAAAAGATCTTCACGTCGGCGTCCATCGAGGCCAGGATCGCGGCCATGTAAAACGGCGTGGCGCAGCGGTGCGGCGTCGACGGCCCGCTGGTCATCACGATGACCACCGATTTTTCCTCGTTGTCGAGGTAGCGCTGTTCGGCCATTAGTTGTTTCGCCTTTTGCACTGGATATCGTCGCGCCGGCAGCGTTCGCAATAACCGGCGTATGCCGCCTCGCCGGTGACCAGCACGGCCAGCGCCTCTTCCACCGACTTCGCCGGCCGCACGCGCGCGATCCACGCGTCGTAGGGCCGCATATTGAGCAGCGCCGGGTTGTCCAGCACCTCGTGATTGGCGCTGTCTATGACGCAGTCGAACAGATTGGGCACCGGCCCCGCCCATTTCCCGCTCTCGACGGTGGCAACAGGCTTGCCGGCCGGTCGCAGCGTGCCCGGCTTTCTGACCCTCACGTGCAGGATCCTGCCGGCGATGGTCTGCGAGATGTCGGTCATGCCCACCGCGAGACTGCCGTCGTCCTCGATACGCGCCCAGATCTGGTATTGATCGTCATAGTAAAGTTCTGGACGGAACTCGCAGCCGTTGCATTCCATGAATCGTAAGGCGTGAGGGGTTAGAAGTGAGGAGTATAGCCCGTGCTTTGACTCTGCGCCTCACGCCTCACGCCTGGCGCCATACCGTTAAATCACGCCTTTTCCGTGCAGGAAATCCAGCGAATCCGAAACGTTCTCGTGAATCGCGAGCTTGCGCGCCGATAGTCCCAGCGCCAAGCCCAGCAGCTGCGTGAAATAGAGGATTTTGACCTTGGTCTTGATGCCGAACTGGATTTCGGCGCGGATCTGGTGCATTTCAAGGCCGGAATGGCAGGTCGGGCATTCGGTGGCGATCACCTCCGCGCCGGCTTCTTCCGCAGCCTGCAGAATGTTGAGCACGAGTTGGGTCGAAGTGTCGGAATCGGACAGCGTGTGCGCGCCGCCGCAGCACGCGGTCTTGAGGGGGAAATCGACGTTGACCGCGCCCGCCGCTTCCAGCAGATCGTCCATGAAATGAGGCTTGTGCGTCGATTCCGATCCGGGTCCCTGATCTTTCTCGGGGAAGATCTGGCGCGGCCGGGTGTACATGCAGCCGTAGTAGTTCGCGATCTTGATGCCATTGAGGCTCTTGCTGATGCGCTGCTTGACGCCCCCGGGCCCGAGTTCCTCCATCAGCCACTCGAGCAGATGGATGGTGCGCACGTCGCCTTTGTAGACCGGATCGCCGGCTTTCCGGGCGAGGTCCTGTACCGTCTGCATCGCCTCGGGCGAAGTCGCGCATTCGTATTCGGCTTTCTTGAGATTGTGATAACAGCCGTTGCACGGCGCCATCACGGTATCGAAGCCCATTTTCTCCGAGGCGATCGCCATGTTGCGCGCCGACATGTAGGTCTGCAGCATGGGATGGATGTTCTTGACTTCCATCGCGCCGCAGCAGTTCCAGTCGGCGAGATTGGTCATCTCGAGATCAAGCGCCTTGACCAGCGCGCGCGTGGAGCGGTCGTAGGGACCGCCCGAACCTTCGAGCGCGCAACCGGGGTAATAAGCCACTTTTGCCATGTTAAAAACCTTTATTAGCCACAGAGAACACCGAAGTCACAGAGAAAAAAAATAAAAGCACTAAAACTTGGCAATATCTGTGCCTTTGCAGCAAAAATCATTTTGATCCGTGAGCGAGGCGCTTTTGCTCTTCGACGTACTGCCGCAGCACTTCGCCGGTCCTGCCCCATGACTTGGTGCGCGGCTTGAACACCATCATCAGCCCCATCTTGACGGGCCCGGTGATCGGCATGCGCGCGAGGAATTTTCCGATCTTGCCTTCCTTCAGCAGCGGCCACTTATTCATGCGCGCGACCATGATGCCGAGCCAGCCGTTCTTCACCAGATCGACGATGTCCTGCCCGCTCTTCTTCAAGAAATTGCCGATGACCTCGGTGTCCTCGATCCGGCCGCGCTCCAGGCACTGGCGCGCGAACTCCTCGTCGAACAGCGTCGAGTTCGATTTCGGCACATGCCCCTCGTCTTCCAGCCAGTGCTGCAGCGCCTTCATCACGCCTTCCGGCCGCACGTCCTTGGGACAGATGTCGGTGCATTTGTTGCATGACACGCACTGCCAGATGATGTCCTTGTCTTTGAGCAGCTCGTCCTTCATGCCGAGGTTGACGAGATAAATCCAGTAGCGCGGGTTGAAATCGGTGTTGATCGCATACATGGTGCATGAATTGGTGCACGAACCGCACTGCCAGCAGCGGTGCACGTTCTCGCCGCCGCCGTAGCTCTGGATGGTCTTGTAGAAATCCGGATCATAGTCGCTGATGTAGCGCGGCTTGATCATGGTGTTCCAGTGCCCCGACACATCGACGCCGTCCACCACCAGCTTGTCGCTGGTCATCAGTTGATCCGGGGAAATCAGCGATTTTTCATGTATAGCCATATACAAAACCCCGGGAGACGTGAGGAGTAAGGAGTAAGGGGTGAGGAGCTAAAACGTGGATCATCATCACCTCACGCCTAACGCCTCAGGCCCCACCTTTTTCACTCGTGAGTGTCCTTCACCGCGAGGCGTGTCGATCCCCAGCAGTTTTCTCAGTTGCTCATACGGCGGCCCGCCGCGGCCGAAATCGGCGCCCAGGCTGCCTTCCGTGACCGAGCGGAAATAGGTGGTATAAGCCTCGGCCAGCACCAGGTCGATCCAGAAATGGATGTCGCGGTAAATGCCTTGTTCCGCGATCCGCTCCGCCAGCCACCTGCGCCCGCCCTCGAACAATTCAGGCGTGTTGTTGAAGGGGATTTCCCCCGTGGCATCAGCGGCGCGGATGAATTCGCGCAGCGCTCCGCTTTGCGTGCTCTGGTCCCATACCCAGCGTGACATCAGCGGGTACTTCACCGGATCGCTGAAATGCACCAGTTCTGCGGCAAAATCCCATGCCGCACGCCTCACCTTGGCCGCCGCATTAATGCAGTCCCGGCCCATGCCCTCAGCACCCGGCATGGCATCGACAAAGCCCTGGATGCGCTGACTCAGCGGCGCCGTGCCATACAATAATTCTCCGATCAAGGCGGCCGCGCATGCCGTACCCATAGACTCCAGCGCCGGGAAAACACGGCGTCGCGCAGTGAACACGCGATCCAGCAACAACTCCAGGTCGTCTAGCGTCAGCCGCTCGATCCGGGGCCGCTCCAGCAGTTCGGCGTAAGCGTGGTGCTTGGCGCCCAGGCTCGCCAGATAGGCTTCGATACCGCCGTCTTGCTCGACCGTCGCAAGCAACCGGGTGAAGTAGAGCTTAAACAGATCGCGATCGAGCGCGAGCGGCAGCTCGGCCGGCCTGACCTGATCGGCGGTCGCGGGCAATGCTGCTGCCTCGGGCTGTTTCTTGAACCAGAGCATCAGGCCGCTTTTTGCGCCAAGCCGTTCAAATCGCCCACCGAGCGCATCGCCATCGCCAGGCCGTGCGCAATACTGGTGTCGATGTCTTCCGGGGCAAGCGCCGAACCACCGACGTAGATGCCGCGCCGCGTGCTGGAAAAACTGCTGGTGTACTGCTCGCCGCGATCCAGGAACCCGTGTTTTTCGAGACCGACGCCGAATACTTTTGCGATTTCCGGATTATCGAGATTGGGGTCCATGCCGATCGCATGCACCACCAGATCCATCGGTATCACGATCGGGCGTTTGACCAGCGTATCCTCGCCCTTGACCAGCAGCCGCTTGTCCGGGCCCTGCGTCACTTCAGCGATGCGCGCCTTGACGAACTTGGTGCGAAACTCCTCCTGCGCCCGCCAGTAATACTTGTCCTCGTACAAGCCGAAGGTGCGGATATCCATGTAATAAATGAACACGTCGGTCTTGGGCGAGAGTTCCTTGATCTCCATCGCCAGATTGGTCGAAACCGTGCAGCAGATTTTCGAGCACCACTCGCGCCCGATCTGGCGGTCCCGCGAACCGACACACAGCAGGATGCACACCCGCTCCGGCACGCGCCCGTCCGACGGGCAGGCGATTTTCCCGGCAACCACCATCTGCTCGACCTGGGTGGTGGTCACGACGTCCTCGTAGGTGCCGAAACCCCACTCGGGCTTGTTGATGGAATCGAAATGCGTGAAGCCGGTGCCGAGAATGATGGCGCCGGCATTGACGGTCTGGCCGTTGGACAGCATGGCGGTGAAGTTGCCGAAATCGCCGTCGACCTGGGTGACTTTCGTGCCCTTGTGGATGGTGATCCGCGCGTCGTCCTCGACCCGCTTGACCATGCGGCCGATCGCATCCCTGGCCCACTCGCCCGAGGGCACGAGCTTGGCATAGCCCGAAAGAATCGGTGCGCCGCCCAGCTTGCTCTCTTTTTCGACCAGCACCACCTTCTTGCCGACCGAGGCCACACCCGCTGCGGCCGACAGGCCGGTCGGTCCCGCGCCGACCACCAATACCGTTTCGTTCATTCTTCTCTCCGTGAGGTGGGAGGTGGAAGGCGTGAGGCGCGAGGAGTTTCAGCACCGCGAGGTTTTACGCCTCGCTCCTCACCCCTCGCTCCTTACTCCTCACCGACTAATTGCCAGCGCCGGATCGTACAGATACTCGATGTGCCCGGCCTCGACTTCCTTCAGATACGCCTCGAAACGCTTCTTCGACTCGGTCCAGGAAATGCCCATTTTCTCGACCACTTCCTCGCACGGGCTGGCGTGCCACTGCAGTTGCGCGATCTTGAACGGGTCGGCCCCGCAGGCGAGCGCGGCGAACTGGATGTCGGCCATGATGGGCACCGAGAAATTCTGGCCGTGCGCCTTGCCGATCCACTGGTTCTTGTCCATGGTGGTGATGCAGCCGGTGTCGATGCCGAGCATGACGTCGGCGTTGGCCTCCACGCGCGCGACTTTGATCTTGCGGTCCATGGTGAAGGAACGCGTGAATTCGCGCTCGGAAATGATGTGGCGGAAGCCGAAGCCGCAGCAGTCGTACCAGGTCGAGTAGTCGATCACCTGGGCGCCCAGCGCCTGCGCCACCGAGGTGCCGACCGCGGTGCGGTTGCCGCCGAGCACGGTCGGATCATAGATCGCATCCTCGTGCACCATCTTGTAGTAGTGGCACGCGGTATGCACCGTGGCCCGGATCTTGGAGACGTCGATCGTCTGCAATTCGGAAGCGATGCGGTTGCGCATCACGTGCACCCACTCCGAGTAATGCACGATTTCTTCCGGGATCACCAGCTTGCCGTCGACCAGCCTCCCGAGTTTGCCCAGGATTTTTCTTACTTTCTCGCGCAGCTCGGGCGACTCGATCAGATATTTGCGAACTTCCTTGTAGTTGCCGTAGGACGTGCCGCAATGAACCAGCGGGAAGAAGTGCCCGGTGTCATGCCCGTGCTGCTTGCCCGAGACGTAAGCCTGATGGAAGTTGCGCAGAAACACCGCGGCGAGCGACTCGAGATTGCCGATGCCCGATCCATGGTAATTCCACGCCGTACAGGAGGTCTGGTCGGTCTCGTCCAGGTAGTCCTTGCCCGGAACCATGCCCAGCTTGTTCATGGTCCACAAGAGCGCGGTCGGATAGCCGGGGATATTGCCGCACTGGCCGCAGGACTTGTGGTGCCACAGCTGCATGGTCGGAATCTTCTTGTTCCAGCCGAACAGCGTCTGCACGTCGACCGGCTGATGCGCATCGGTGATGCGGTGGACGATGATCTCGCCCTCTTTTTCAAGCGCCCACATATGGTCGCGCACATCGTCCATGCGTTCGCTGAGATCGAGGGTGCGGCGGTCGACGTGTTTGCGCACCCACTCCGTCGCCTTTGCCGCTTCCTCCGGCGCCAGATTGGTGGGCTGGAAAAAACTGCCGTGGCCGGAGATGCCGGTACCGTCGCTCGGATACTGTTGCGTCATGATTATCTCCTCCGAACGAACTCAATCGTCCGTATCTGCCTGTTTTTCGAGCAGTTCTTCGTACTCTTCGCGTTTTTCTTCGATGAAATCCTGGATGACATCGTACAAATTCTCGTCCATGATCTCCAGGGACTTCAGCACCCCGGTCATTTCCCAGATGGTGTACATCTCGACCGAAGTCTTGAGCGACACTTCCCATGCGGTGTCGGTGGTCTGCAGCGTGCGGATCGGGATCGCCTTGCGCAGGGTCTTGAGATTGCCTTCCACTTTCTGGATGTTGGGACCCCAATCGGGAAAGTGATCGGGCTGGATCATGTCGGGCGAGAGCTGATTGCCGGTGGTGATGAGCTTCAGCATCACGCGCCCGAACGGGCGCAACACGTCTTTCGCCGACTGCAGTCCGTGCTTGATCGCAACCTCACGCATGATCGCCACCAGGCCGCCCGGCGAGTTCTTGAACGGGCAGCGCGCGGCACAGGTCATGCACTGGGCGCAGGCCCAGATCTTCTCCTGCATGGCGTCGTAGATCTGCTCGACGTTCTCGGTCCACAGCAACTGCACGATCTCGCGCGGGCTGTAGTCGTAGAAATGCGCCGACGGACAGGTCGCCGTGCAGATGCCGCAGTTCAGGCATCCGTTCAGTTCGTGGTCGTAGCGGAGATCGCTCTTGATATCCTCGAAGATCTCCTGCATTTCCGCGTAAGTCGCCATGCTTCAATGCCCAGGTAGCTTGCTGTTGCGTTATTTCCTCTTCATGAAGAAGATGAATTCCTTGTCGGCCGTATCCGAAGACAGCAATTCGTTGCCGGTCTGCTTGGAAAACGCCTGAAAATCCTTCACCGAGCCGGGATCGGTGGCGATGATTTTCAATACCTGCCCGGACGTCATATCGGTCAGCGCCTTTTTGGTTCTCAGGATGGGAAGCGGGCAATTCAGGCCCCGCGCGTCTAATTCCTTATCGAACTGCATGAATACCTCGCTCTGTAGATTAGTTTTCAATTAAACTCTAATATACTGTGAATAAATTCAAGTCGCAAGGCGTCTGATCTGTCATCATAAAAGCCATCTGCCCAACAGCGCAGCATAAAAATCTTACCGGCTATGGCAGCCAACCGTTTTCCTGCAACTCGATTTAATTATAAACGCATACGCACGGCAGTGGCGCCAAACAAATAGGCAGCCCTATGGTTCATAGGGTTATTCATCATGCCGCGAATTGGAAAGCAATGGACAAAAACGACTTCAAACCCGACACCCGCTATACGATCGCCTGGCGCGATCCTGACGGCAAAGTGCAGCCGGCGAACATCTATGTCTACCGTGTTTTCGACAGCTTCCTGGTGGCACGCCTCACCGGCGCCGACGGGCTGCTGCGGAAAATCACCTACCCCGAGATACTGAAAATTGTTTTGGCGAAGGAAGTCGAGCCGAACCAGCGTTACGCCGTGCCAGGGCCCTTGCTTGACGAAAAAACATGGCGCGACCGCGTGGTGATGGCGCACTACTCGAGTTCACCACGACTCGGCAAATAATGGCATCAAAAAATGCTGATATTGCGATCCGCCAGGAGCTGCGACAGCCTCGTGTTGGCCATTCCCAGACGGTCGACTAGAAGTTCGAGGAATGCGCCATGAAAGTGATGCCGGCACAGTTCTGAGGCCTGGGAAAGCGACTCGGCCCGGATCTCGATCACCGTAACGTCGGAAATCGATACCACGCTCGCCGAGCGCTGAAATTTCCGTTTGCCCAGGTACGCCATCTCGCCAAAACATTCGCCGACCTTCAGCACATTGAGCAAGCGCTCCTGCTTGATTATCTTGACCTCGCCCGCGGCGAGGATGAAAAACGACGAACCGACATCGCCTTCCTGTATCAGTACCGTATCGCGCACGTGCATGCGCCAAGTCGCAAGCCGCAGCACCTCCCACAATTCGACATCGCTGAAGTAGCGAAAAAACTCGAATTTGCGCAATGCGTCGAATTTTTCGCTCTCCGGCATGCCCTCCCGCGGCATCTGCTGCGCACCGAGCGCCGACACCAGATCACGGGTGAATTCCTCCCAGGTTTGGTAGCGGTTTACCGTATTCTTCTGCAAAGCACGCATCACGATCGCATTGATCTGTGATGCGACTTCGGCACGGAACTCGCCCGGTGGCGGCGGATCGACGTTGATGGTCTGGTAGATCATGCTGTAATTGTTGGTGCCGTGAAAAGGCAGTTTGCCGCTAAGCAACTGGTACATCACGACACCCAGCGAAAAAATATCCGTCTGATGCGTGAGCGCCTGTTCCTTGAGCTGTTCCGGCGACATATACGCCGGTGAACCAATGCCCATCACCTGGGTGGTCTCCGCAGTCAAAGTCAGGGCGGCGCCGAAATCCGAGATCTTGATGTCGGCCTCGCCGGTCAACAGGATATTGGCGGGCTTGATGTCGCGGTGTATCACTCCCTGGCGCGCCGCATAGTCGAGCGCGCGGGCGCATTTGAAGATGATCTCGACGACCCGTTGAATGGGCAGCAGGTTTTCTACGCGCGTGTATTTTTCCAGCGTTGTGCCGTCGACATATTCCATCACGATGTAGCTCGCTTCGTCGTCAGCCACGGCGTCGAAAATCGCCACGATATGGGGATGTGACAGCTTGCCGGCGAGCGAAGCCTCGGTCAGGAACAGCTTGCGGTAACGCTTGCCGTGCTCCTTGTCCCCAAGCGCCTCGGGAAACACCGCCTTGATCGCGACCCGGCGGTCCTGGAACGGATCAATTGCTTCATAGACCACACTGGTCGCGCCTTTGCCAAGTTGCCTGACGATTTCGTATTTGCCGATTTTTTGCATTTCGAGGCTGCTGCCGGGCAATTCGGGACAGACAATATCCCAAAAAACACAATAGCATGAAAGCCAATCTTTCCACGGTTTCTCAAAAATCGGCCGCCTTAGGAGTTTGTCGGACTTAGCCCCGACAAACTCCTGAGGTGAATGAGTGCCAAGTCCGACAGGCTGCTAGCCGTCCGAACCTATCGCAATACAGATATTGTTATAGTAAATTCTACATTCATGTAGGATATGCTACATGAACTCAGTGAATCAGGGTTGGCTGGCGCTTATCACCAGCCTCCCTACGCGCAACGCTACGGCGCGCATGCGCATCTGGCGCGGGCTGAAGGCGCTGGGTTGCGGTGTGCTGCGCGATGGCGTCTATCTGCTGCCGCGCCGTGACGGCGCGCAGCAGGCGCTGCTGCGTCAGGCGCAGGAAGTGGCCGCGGCCGGCGGGACTGCCCACCTGGTGGAAATCAATGCCACCGATCCGCAGCAGGCATCGTCCTGGAGCAAACTGTTCGACCGCGCCGCCGACTACGCAAGGCTGGCACGCGAACTGCGCGCTCTCAAAGCCCCGTCCAAACCTGGATCTGCCGGCGCGCTGGCGCGCAAGGCTTCCAGCCTGCGGCGCGGCTTTGAAGAAATCAGCGCAATCGATTTTTGCGCGGGCGCGGCACGCGATCAAACGCGGCTTTTACTCGAGGAAACCGAGCAGAAAGTGCAATTGCTCCTGGCGCCGGACGAGCCGCGCGCCGTGACGCGTGCCATTCCCCGCCTGCGCAAATCTGATTTCCGGCGACGCACTTGGGCAACGCGCAAACGGCCTTGGGTCGATCGGCTGGCAAGCGCGTGGCTGATCAAGCGCTTCATCGACCGCCATGCCAAATTCACGTGGCTCGACAAACCGGGCGACTGTCCGGCACATGCGGTCGGGTTCGATTTTGACGGTGCGACATTCACCCATGTCGGAAATCACGTCACTTTCGAAGTGCTGCTGCTCGCCTTCGGCCTGGATGCCGACCCCGTGTTGTCGCGCCTGGCAACGATAGTGCACTACCTCGACGCCGGCGGCCTTCCGGCGGAAGACGCCAAAGGCCTCAATACCATCCTGCTCGGCGCGCAAAGCTGCTGCAAGGGCGACAATCAATTGCTTGCCGAATCCCTGAAAATTTTCGATTTCGTCCACGGCGCTTACGAAGAGCAAATTGCCAATGACAAATGACAAGCGACACGATGTGCCTCCGGTGCCGGTCACGCTGAGCGAGGCGTTCTGGTACTGGCTCAAGCTGGGATTTATCAGCTTCGGCGGCCCTGCCGGGCAGATTTCGATCATGCATCAGGATCTGGTCGAGCGTAAGCGCTGGATATCCGAACAACGCTTCCTGCATGCGCTCAACTATTGCATGGTGCTCCCCGGCCCCGAAGCACAGCAGCTGGCGACCTACATCGGCTGGTTGATGCACAAGACCTGGGGCGGCGTGATCGCGGGCACGCTGTTCGTGCTGCCATCGCTGTTCATCCTGGTTGCGCTGTCGTGGATCTACATGGCGTTCGGCAGTGTGCCCGCGGTCGCCGGCATCCTCTATGGCATCAAGCCGGCGGTGACCGCCATCGTGGTGTTCGCCGCCTATCGCATCGGCTCGCGCGCGCTGAAGAACGGCGCGCTGTGGGCAGTCGCCGCCGCAGCGTTCATCGCCATATTCGCGCTCAAGGTCCCGTTCCCGTTGATCGTGATCAGCGCCGGCATCATCGGCTACATCGGTGGCCGCGTCGCACCCGACAAATTCGGCACCGGCGGCAGCCACGGCGCCGCCGACAGGCATTTCGGCGCGGCGCTCATCGACGACGATACGCCGACGCCCGGGCACGCATTGTTCAGATGGCCGCGATTCATCAGAATCTGCGTCGCCGCACTGCTGTTATGGAGTGGCGCCATGGCGGCGCTGCTCGCGCTCTACGGCTGGGAAGGCACCCTCACCCAGATGGGCTGGTTTTTCACCAAAGCCGCCCTGCTTACTTTCGGCGGCGCTTACGCCGTGCTGCCCTACGTTTATCAGGGCGGCGTCGAACAGTACCAATGGTTGACCGCCACGCAGATGATCGATGGCCTTGCACTAGGCGAGACCACACCGGGGCCGCTGATCATGGTGGTGGCGTTTGTCGGATTCGTCGGCGGCTGGAGCAAGGAATTGTTCGGTCCGGATAGCCTGTTCGTCGCGGGCAGCGTCGCCGCCGCGATCGTCACTTACTTCACTTTTTTGCCGAGCTTCATCTTCATTCTGCTCGGCGCGCCGCTGATCGAGACCACGCACGGCGATCTTAAATTCACCGCACCGCTGACCGGCATCACCGCCGCGATCGTCGGCGTGATTCTCAATCTCGCCGTGTTCTTCGCCTACCACGTATTGTGGCCCGCTGGCATGAGCGGCCGGTTTGAATGGCTGTCAGCCGTCATCGGCATCGCTGCGTTCGTTGCGCTGCTGCGCTACAAAATCGGCATTATCCCGGTCATCGGCGTATGCGGCCTGGCCGGTCTGATTTATAGCTTCGCCAAACCGCTGCTCGGATAGGAGGACGTTATGAATCAGCGCTTATCCGCTCCCTTGCCGGCTTCCTTGCGTAACTCGTCGTTTTTCCGGCGCAGTTCCCTGAGCCGCGCCTCAGCAGCAGAGAGCTGATAGAAATC
>CAYIRZ010000021.1:9853-17137 GCA_964365845.1 uncultured Streptomycetaceae bacterium | reverse complement strand
TCGCCACGCCGAATACGCAGCTCTTGATGACGCCATTCATCACATCCAAGCGGAAATCCACCACCGCTTGCATTTGCGACCAGAACTGGCCTTCGTCCACGCCGATCATCACCACGCCCACCAAGTAACCGCCAAATACACCGATGGCGGAGAACATCGCCGCCAACAGCGGCATGGAAATCACGCCGGCCCAGAAGCGCGGCGCGACCACGCGTGCAATCGGATCGACCGCCATCATTTCCATGGCGGAAATTTGCTCGGTGGCCTTCATCAGGCCGATCTCGGCGGTAATCGCCGATCCGGCGCGGCTTGCAAACAGCAGCCCGGCAACCACCGGACCCAGCTCGCGCACCAGCGACAGCGCGACCAGCACGCCGAGCGCGGATTCGGAACCATAGGTCTGCAGGGTATGGTACCCCTGAAACCCCAGCACCATGCCGACGAACAATCCCGACACCAGGATGATGATGAGCGACTGCACGCCGGTATAGTAAAGCTCGCGGATAATCAGGCCGAAGCGCCGGAAGCTGGTCCCGGAATGCAGCAGCGTCAGCACGATGAAGCGCGCCGAATAACCCAGGCGCATGACGCTGTCGCTGGTGGTGCGACCTAACTTACGGACCGAAAAGACTGCACGTTCAGGCATGATGACGCGCTCCCAGCTTGAGATCTTCTGCGTAATTCCTGCTCGGGTATTGGAACGGCACCGGCCCGTCGGCCTCGCCATTCACAAACTGATGCACCAACGGCTCCTTCATGGCCCGCATTTCTTCCGGCGTTCCGTGGGCCACCATTTTGCCATCGGACATGTAATAGACATAATCGACGAGTTCCAGCGCTTCCTGCACGTCGTGCGTCACCACGATGGAAGTGGCGCCGAGCGCATCGTTGAGGCGCCGGATCAGATTGCGGATCACGCCGAGAGAAATCGGGTCCAGGCCGGTGAACGGCTCGTCGTACAGCATCAGCATCGGGTCGAGCGCAATCGCGCGCGCCAGCGCCACCCGCCGCGCCATGCCACCGGACAGTTCGGAGGGCATCAGCCGGTGCGCGCCGCGCAGGCCCACCGCGTGCAGTTTCATGAACACCAGGTCGCGGATCATCCGCTCCGGCAGATCGGTGTGCTCGCGCATCTGGAACGCCACGTTGTCGAATACCGACAGGTCGGTGAACAGCGCGCCGAACTGAAACAGCATGCCCATGCGGCGGCGCAGCTGGTAGATGCCATCGCTGCCGAGCGTGTTCACCACCTGGCCGTCGACCTTGACCTCGCCCTTGCGTGCTTTCATCACGCCGCCGATCAGGCGCAGCAGCGTGGTCTTGCCCGAGCCGCTGATGCCCATGATGGCCACCACTTTCCCGCGCGGGATGACCATGTCGATCCCGCTCAGGATGGCGCGCCGCTTGTCGTACCAATAGTCGACGCTGTTGATTTCAATGAGATTGTCGGTTGCCACGCTCAGGTCTGCAGTGTCTCGAAAGTTACGGATTTTAACCAGTTGGCGCGGTTATCACAATCAATGCCTAGGAGTTTGCCGGACTTAGCCCCGACAAACCCCTAAACTGGCATCATGGCCGTTTATGCAATTCGATCTATTCTACGAAATCGCTTTGCCGCCGCAGCCAGTCCGGAGTGAAGCGCAAGCCTATTCCGACACGCTCGCCGAAATCGAGCTTGCCGACGGCCTGGGTTATGGCTGCGCGTGGCTGGTCGAGCATCATTTCATGCGCGGTTACTCACATTCTTCCAAGCCCGAGCTCATGCTCGCCGCGCTGTCGCAACGCACGCGCAATATCCACCTCGGCCACGCCGTGATCCCGCTGCCGCTGCACCACCCGGTGCACATCGCCGAGCGCATCGCCACGCTCGACATCCTGTCGGGCGGCAGGCTGGAAGTCGGCATCGGCCGCGGCTTCTCGCCGCGCGAATACGCGGTGTTCGGCGCAAAAATGGAGCACAGCCGGGAGTTGGTCGAGGAAAACCTGGAAATCTTACATCTGAGTTTTGGTTCATCCCCCGTCACTTATGCCGGCAGGCATTACCGGCTGGAGGCGCTCGATATCGTGCCGCACGTCGTGCAGCGACCGCACCCGCCGCTGTGGACGGCGGCGGTAAGTCCCGAGACCTACGCGTGGGCGGCCGGGCGCGAACTGGGCGTGCTCGCCGGCCCGTTCAAGCCGTGGCTGATGGTCAGGCATGACATCGACAAGTATCGCGCGGCGTGGCGTAGCGCCGCTATGCCGCGCATCGGCATGACCGTCGGCGTGCTGTGTCTCAGGGACCGCCAGCGCGCCCACGAACTCGCAAAACCGGCATTCACATGGTTCTACCGTGAGCTGTTCAAGACTACGCTCCCGGTGCTGGAAACGCTTTACCCGAGCTACGAACAGATCCATGAAATCGGGCGCTTCCGGCAACTGATGAAACTCGGCATCGATATCGGGCTGGCGGACATGGCCGGGCTGACCGTCGTCGGAGATCCCGAGGAATGCATCGCCAAGCTGCGCAAGTACGCCGACGCCGGCGTCACCAACCTGTTGTGCGCGTTCGGCGCCGGGGCGGTCGAAAGCAGTGTAGTGCGAGAATCGCTGGAACTGTTCGCGCGCGAAGTGATGCCGGCGTTTGAAAAGCAGGATTCAGGAACCAGGATTCAGGATTGAGTAAAAGCTAAAAAATCATGCGTGCCACTCGACCCTGAATCCTGACCGAACCCTGAATCCCGAATCCCGCCTCCACCTCCCATGAAAGTCTTCGTCACCGGATCAAGCTCACATCTGGCACAGGCGCTGCTGCCCGGATTGTGCGAGCGCGCCGACATCGAGCAAGTGACCGGCATCGACCTCAAGCCGCCGCAGTTTCGACACCCCAAGTTCAACGCGCTGCGGCTCGACGTCCGCGATCCTCAACTCGAACAGCGCATGCATGGTCATAATGCACTGATTCATATGGCATTTATTGTGCTGCGCGGGAAGATGGCCGAGGCCGGCATGTTCGACATCAACGTCAACGGCAGCCACAAGGTGTTTCACGCCGCGCGCCGCGCCGGCGTGCAACGCCTGATCCACCTGTCGAGCGCCTCGGTCTACGGCAGCGGCGTGCATCTGTCAGAGGACGCGCCGCCAGCACCGCTGCCGCAGTTTCTCTACGCCCGGCACAAGGCCCACCTCGAGCAACTGCTTGCGATCGAATTCCCGGAGTGCGTGCGGCTGCGGCCGCACGTCATCCTCGGCCCTCATGCGCAACCGGTACTCAAGCAACTCCTCAATCAGCCGTGCTACGTGCGCCTGCCCGAACCCTATCCGCTGCTGCAATGCGTGCACGAGGACGACGTGGCACAGGCCATATTGCTGTGCCTCGAGCGCGACGCGCGCGGCGCATTCAATTTGGCGGTCGAGGACAACTTCAGCTTCCGCGACGCCATCAAAAGCCGCCACCGCCTGAGCGTGCCGCTGCCGCTCTCAGTCGCGCGCGGCGGCCTGAACCTGGCGTGGAAGTTATCCGGCTGGGGCGGCGAACCGGCGTGGATAGACGGGCTCACCAAAACGCTGCTCATCAACTGCCGCCGCGCCCACGTCGAACTCGGCTGGCGCAGCCGCTACAGCGCGGCGGAAGTGCTAGGAGCTTGTCGGACTTGAGTCCGACAAGCTCCTAAACGCCGATGATCTCGTTGATCCCTTCGATGATTTGCGCCAGTTCTTCGGGTGAGACCAGCCCGAGCTTGGCGCCGATGCGTTCGACGGCGAGAGTGCGAATCTGGCTGATCTTGACCCACGACCGTTTTGGGAGCTTGGCTGCTTTGAGCTCGTAAGTCAGGGGAAAACCGGCGCGCTGCAATTGACTGGTCAGCGCCACCGCAATCACCGTTCCTGAGCGCTCATTGAAAATGTCGTGACTCAGAATCAGGACCGGACGCAAGGCGATTGTGCTCAAGACGCGCGAGCTTTTCCGCCACTGCCGCCTGAATCGCCCGGCTGCGGTTGGGGTAGACCCGCTTAGACACCAAGGTGGTTAAATTTTCGGTTTTAAACCATAGCCTTCGAGCATGCGCAACGTTGGCGCAAGGCATTGCCCGGTGAACTCGCGATGCACGGCGTTGCCGCGCGCGAGTTTGCGCCACCACTCGCCGTGGGTCAGGCCCGCCAGTTCGTAGAAACTCGCCGGCGGCAAATAAAAGGTATCCACCAGCTGCCTGAAGAGCAGGTTCATGACCGGCTTCAGCACGGACTTGAGCCGCCCGCCCGAACCGCCCTGCAGCGCTGCTTCGAGCCGGCTGCGCGCAGCCGCGATATGGCGCGCCTCGTCGACGATGTGCAGGCTGCAGATCTGCCTCACCACCGGATTGATCGCGCCGGCGTTCTGGCGTACATAGCGGTTAAACTTGTCGGGCACATCCTCGGCGATCACGGTGGCAAGCCAGAACAGCGCGCCGTCGGCCGGCATTTGGTGTACCACGAAATCCGCCAGGCGCGGCGCGCGCCACGCGTTCGCCGGCAACGCGAGGCCGCTCGCCTCGATCGCCTTGAGAAACATCAGGCTGTGGCCCGCTTCCTCGCGCATCTCGTGCAAGTCATACTCGTACTCGGCGCGCGGCAGGCCAGGGCTGAGCCTGCGCGACAGGCGTTGCAGAAACACGCTCTCCAGCCACAGGCCGCAGCACATGACGTTGATGAACTCGTACTGCGACAGGCGTTGCCTCACGTCGACAGCAAGCGTGCCGTATTCGGGCAGCCCGTAGAGCGACAGCGCCGGCTCGGGCAGCCAGAAACTTTGGCTGTCGAGCCCGGCCCAGTCGATGGTGGCAAGCGGGTCGCGATAGCGGCCGCTGTTCTCGGAAAGCTGCTTGAGCAGGGACAGATCGGTGTTCTGCATGGTCGAATTATAAAACCCATTCCAAAAAAGCGGAAAAAAACAAAGATTCATTTGTCCTGTTTACGGTTCATTGTCTTTAGGATAACTTACGGCGCATGAGCGATATCGCATTGCGCTTCAACAACATCGCCAAATCCTTTGGCGGCGTCACCGCGCTCGCCGATTTTTCGCTCGAAGTGCGGCGCGGCGAGTTTTTCGGCCTGGTCGGGGAAAATGGCGCCGGAAAAACGACGCTGATCAAGTGCATGCTCGATTTCTGCGATGTCGATTCCGGAAGCATCGAAATCTTCGGCGTGCCGCATACCGACACCGCGGCGCGCGGCTGGCTCGCTTTCCTGCCCGAACGTTTCAACCCACCGTTTTACCTGACCGGCCGCGATTTCCTGCACTACATGCTGAAGCTGCACCGCACGCCTTACGATGAAACACGGGTCACGCGCATGTTCAGCGCTCTCGATCTCGACCTGTCGGCGCTGACCAAACCGGCGCGCACCTATTCCAAGGGCATGACGCAGAAGCTCGGACTTGCCGCCTGCCTGCTCTCCGGCAAGGACCTCTACGTCCTCGATGAGCCGACCAGCGGCCTCGATCCCAAGGCGCGGGCACTGCTCAAGCGCGAACTGCGTGAACTCCGTCACGCCCGGCACACGCTGTTCTTCACTTCCCACGCGCTCGCCGACGTCGCCGAGATGTGCGACCGCATGGCCATCGTGCACGGCGGACGGCTGCAGTTCGCCGGCGCGCCCGACGAATTAACCCGAAAATTCGGCACGAGCGACCTCGAACAGGCTTTTCTTGCGTGTATTGCGGGCACCGATGCCGCAGCCTAGCAGCCTGTCGGGCTTGGCCCCCATTCACCGGAACGGGTAGTGTTAACGGATCGCCGTTGATCGACGCTTCAGGAGTTTGTCGGGGCTAAGTCCGACAAACTCCTAGGGGCTGCCCGGCACCGATGCGATCTGGCACAATATCCTCCGTCCAGTGGCGAGGAGCGGCATCACGTGGTTGAAAAGACAAAGCCCGATTTGCTGATCGTCGATGACGATCCGCTGATCACCGACACGCTCAATTTCGTGTTGAGCCGGGATTTTTCGGTCTATGTCGCGGAATCGCGCGCGCAGGTGAAAAGCCTGCTGCGCCAGCTCGACAATCCGCCGCAGCTGGCCCTGATCGACCTGGGATTGCCTCCCACGCCACACCGGCCGGACGAAGGCTTCCGCCTGATCAGCGATCTGATCGCCTACTCACCCGGCATGAAAATCGTCGTGCTCTCGGGCCAGAGCGACGAAACCAATGCACGCCACGCGCGCACTCTGGGCGCGATCGAATTCGTCGCCAAGCCGTGCGAGCCCGAAACGCTCAAAAACCTGCTGCTAAGTTCGCTCTCGATCCGCGACGCCGAGATCGGCGCCGCGGCAGAAGGCGGGCTGCTCGGCAGGAGCCTGCTCATGGAAAAGCTGCGCCAGCAGATTGCGCAGTTCGCCAACGCGCCGTTCCCGGTGCTGATCGAGGGCGAATCGGGCAGCGGCAAGGAAATCGTCGCCAAATCGCTGCACCTGATGAGCAGCCGCGCCACGCGGCCGTTCCTCGCGTTGAACTGCGCCGCGATTTCGCCGACGCTGGTCGAGCCGACGCTGTTCGGCTACAGCAAGGGCGCATTCACCGGCGCCACCACTTCGCGCGCCGGCTATTTCGAGGACGCCAAGGATTCCACGCTGTTCCTCGATGAAATCGGCGAACTGCCGCTCGAGCTGCAGGCCAAGCTCCTGCGCGTGCTCGAGAACGGCGAATTCCAGCGCGTGGGCGAGACCCAGGGCCGCGTATCGAACGCGCGCGTGATCGCCGCCACTAACCGCGACATGCGCCAGGAGATCCGCAACGGGCGCTTCCGAGCCGACCTCTATCATCGGCTGTCGGTGTTCACCGTCAATGTCCCGGCGCTGCGCGATCTGGGTGACGACAAGGTGACGCTGCTCGATCATTTCCGCGAGTTCTACGCGCGCCAGGCCGGCGTCAAGGCGTTCTCGCTCGACAGCAAGGCGATGGATCTGTGGCTCGATTACAGCTTTCCCGGCAACGTGCGCGAGCTGCGCAACATCGTCATCCGCCTCATCACCAAGCATGCGGGGCAGGAAGTCAATTCCGAGCAGCTGCTGGCCGAACTCGACATGGAAAGCATGGACATCGACCTGCCGGGCGTCGCCGTCGCCCAGGATTTCAGGGCGTTGCTGGAAGCCGCCAAGCGTCAGCTGCAGGTGCAGAAGAATTTCAGCCTCGACGCCACGCTGCAGCAGTGGGAACGCGGCTATGTCGAAGCGGCGCTGCTGGTCACCCAGGGCAACCTGACCCAGGCCGCCAAACTCCTCGGCATCCATCGCACCACGCTCTACAGCAGGATGCAGGCCTACGCGGGC
>CAYIRZ010000021.1:0-9843 GCA_964365845.1 uncultured Streptomycetaceae bacterium | reverse complement strand
GATCAGGCGGATAAATCGCCGCACTCGCCCGCCAAATAACCACTTATCCGCGCACCCCGCCCGCCATGTATTACAGCCACTTCGGACTCACCCAGGCGCCGTTCAAGATCACGCCCAACACCGAGTTTTTTTTCAGCGGCGGTAACCGCGGGCCGATCCTGGAAGCGATGATCTACGCCATCAGCAACGGCGAAGGCATCGTCAAGGTGACGGGCGAGGTTGGCAGCGGCAAGACCATGCTGTGCAACATGCTCGCCACGCGCCTGCCGGCGCACATCGACACCGTCTATCTCGCCAATCCCAGCGTGTCGCCCGAAGAGATCCTGCTCGCCATTGCGTTCGAGATGCAACTCGGCATCGATCGCAACGCGACCCGGCTCGAAGTCATGCAGGCGCTGCACGATCATCTGCTCAAACGCCACGCCGAGGCCAAGCGCGTGGTGGTGTTCGTCGAGGAATCGCAGAGCATGCCGCTCGCCACGCTCGAGGAAATCCGGTTGCTGTCGAACCTCGAGACCCGCAACGACAAGTTGATGCAGATCGTGCTGTTCGGCCAGCCCGAGCTCGACGACAACCTGCGCCAGCCCAATATCCGGCAGCTCCGCGAGCGCATTACCCACAGCTTCCGTCTCGAACCGCTCGACGTCGACGAAATCCGCGAATATCTGATGTTTCGCATGCGCGCCGCGGCCTACCGCGGGCCGGATTTGTTCTCCCCGGCGGTGGTAAAAAGCATGGCACGCGCTTCGGGGGGGCTGACGCGCCGTATCAACCTCATCGCCGACAAAGCGCTGCTGGCGGCGTTTTCCGAGAACACGCACACCCTCAAGCCCAGACACGTGGACGCGGCGGTGCGCGACAGTGAATTCAGCCAGCACGCAAAACCGGGCGTCAAACCGCGTTATGGCTGGAGCGCGGCGCTGCTGCTGACCGGCGCCGTCATCGGCGCAACGGTTTACGCCCTCGCCCAGCGTAGCAACGAAGCCTCGATCAGCGCCACTGCCGGCTCAGCGTCGGCCACGGTTGAGAAATCCCCCAGGCCTGCGCCCGCCACGGCTTCGGTTAACCCGTCAGTCCCCGCTGCCACCAACGCTGAACCTCCCTCCGCAGGATATAAAAAATTCCCCCTAGAAACAAATAGTTATAATCAATCTTCCACCCCAAATCCACGGTCTGCCGATATCACCAAACCTGCCGCCAAAACGGCAGCAGCCCCCACAGTAGCCAGTGCTCACTCTACTGTTTCCGCGACTCCCACACCTCAGGCGGCCGCCACAGCGGATGTCGTTCAGCAGCGCCTCACCGCAACCCGGGAATGGCTGGCCAAGCAACCCCAGACCACGATCAGCATTCAACTGATGGGAACCAATGACGAGGAACAGCTAAGGAACCATCTTAATATTCTATCGAAATTCGTTGAAATAAATGAAGTTTTTGTGTATCGTACCGTAGCGAAACAAAAGCCGTCGATTACGGTGCTGTACGGCAGTTTCAACGACCATCGCGCCGCGCAGCAAGCGCTCGCGAATTTGCCGCCGTTTCTGAAAGAGAACCGGCCGATTTTGCGCACCGTGCAGGGGGTACGCGAGGAGATCAGGCAGCGCTAGGAGTTTGTCGGACTTGGGTTCGACAAACTCCTGCCAAGTCCGACAGGCTGCTAGGCGCGCCAAAAACTATTTCCCGGCCGTGCTTATGTCACGGTTGAGCGAGGAAAGAAGCGAGATAATGCAACCATCATCCGCTATTGGTCACGCGGTAAGCACGGGATCCCCAGTGATGCACGTTGATACCAGAGCAGATTTCACCGGACCCGGCAGTGTATGTGCTGCCGGTATTGCTGTATTCATGCTGGTTGCGGGCTGCGCCGATATCCGCCCGTACGTGCCGCCGTCCGAAGGCCATATCGCCGCGCCCCAGGTCAAACCCGAACCGGAGCAGGCGATTCCGCCCCCGGCGCGCATCAGCAGCTTCGTGCCGCCGCCGAAACCTTCAATCAAACCACAGACCTACAGCGTGGTGGTCAACGAGGTCCCGGTCAAGGAACTGCTGCTGGCGCTGGCGCGCGACACCAAGCAGAACATCGACATCCACCCTGGCCTCACCGGGCTGGTAAGCCTCAACGCGATCGACGAAACGCTGCCGGCGATCCTCGCCCGGGTGTCGAAGCAGGTCAACCTGCGCTATCGCGTCGAAAGCGGCGCTATCATCGTTTCGCCCGACGCGCCGTACATGAAGACCTATCACGTCAACTACGTGAACATGATCCGCAATGCCACTTCCACGATAGGCGTATCGGGACAAATTTCCGCGACCGGAACCGGAACATCCGGCGGCGGTTCGCAGACCAACGCTTCCAGTACTGTCGTCACGACTACTCTGAATAACGATTTCTGGGCGTTGTTGCGCGAAAATATCCGCGCCATTCTCACCTCCACCCGTAACCAGAGCCTGACCGCCGAAGACAAGGCACAGCGCGCCGAAGCGCTCAAGGCGGCGCGCGAAGACCGGCTTGCCCAAGCGGAAGCGGTAGCGCGCGCCGGGCAGGCGGCGACCTCGCTCTTCACCACCGCTTTCGGCGGCGGCAGCCAGCCGCAACTGCCCGGCGACACCAGCAGCGACGTCATCGTCAATCCGCTCAGCGGCTCGGTGAGCGTACTCGGCACCGAGCGCCAGCACCAGTTGATCCAGCAGCATCTGGACAACATCAGCAGCGCCGCGCAACGTCAGGTGCTGATCGAGGCGACCATTGCCGAAGTCACGCTGTCGGAAGGCTACCAGGGCGGCATCGACTGGAGCCGGCTGGCGATAAGCGGCGGCATTAACTTTACGCAGGCGCTGCTTGGCGGTTTCAGCACCGCGGCAACAGCAGCGGGTGCTGCCGCCGGGAACGCCATCACGATCGGATATCAGAACCCGAATTCGCCGGTCGGCAATATCAGCGCCACGGTCAAGCTGCTGCAAGAGTTCGGCAACACGCGCGTTCTTTCCAGCCCGAAGCTCATGGCGCTCAACAACCAGACCGCACTGCTCAAAGTGGTCGACAACGTCGTCTACTTCGAAATTCAGGCACAGACCACGACTTCCACAACCGGACCCGCCCTCACGACCTTCAATACTACGCCGAAGACCGTGTCCGTTGGCGTGGTGATGGGCGTCACGCCGCAAGTGAACGAAGATGGCCGCGTGTCGCTCACGGTTCGCCCAACCATTTCGCGAGTTTTACGCTTCAAGGATGATCCCAACCCCAGCCTGGTTGTGGCTGGGCAGCGTATCTCCAACCCCGTACCGGAAATCCAGGTCCGTGAAATGGAGTCGGTACTCCAGGTCGGCAGCGGACAAACCGTGATCCTCGGCGGCCTGATGCAGGACGAAGTGCAGCGTAACCGCGATCAATTGCCCGGCGCCGACAAGCTGGACGAGGCCGGTGAAGTCTTGCGCTTCCGCAACGAGCGCGTCGCCAAGACCGAGCTCGTCATCTTTTTGCGCCCGACCGTGATCAAAAATCCCTCTCTGGAAAGCGATGAACTGAAGTTCTTCCAGCGCTTCCTGCCCCAACCCGAGAAACCGCCCGCAGAGAAGACCGGCGCCGCGCGATGAGCCTGTTGATGAAGGCCCTGGAAAAGGCCGCCAAAGACCGGGGAGAAGCGCAGGCGGAGCCCGCGACCGCGGCGAATGCCGCAGCACCCGCCCCCGCCATGAAGGCAGGGCTTTCGCTCGAGCCGCTTGCCGCGGAAACCTCTGCGCTGCAACCCGGACCTGAGCCGCAACCGGCCGCCGCAACTCCGGCAAGCGTGCCGCCCGCCGCAACACCCACACCATCGCCCGCGCAAACCAAGGCTGCGGCCGTAATACAGGCCGGCAAGCGCGGCAGCAGCGCGAGCAGGATCGGTGAATATATCCGGACTCATCCTATCGTCGTGATGGGCACGGCCGCCGGAATATTCCTGGTGGGTTTCGGCATTTACGTCTATGTGCAGATCGCGAATCCCGGTCTTTTTGTCCGGCAGCCGCCGCCTGCACCCCGAGCGCCGGCGCCGCTGGTCCAGGCGCCCGTGGCCCCCCAACCGCTTGCCACGGCACAACTCATCCAGCCCGCTCCTGAACCCGCACCGCTGCAGACCAGCGTCACGCCTGCGCTGCGGCCCAAGCCCGCTCCGGCCGTGGCTGCCGCCACCCTCAGTCCGGACGTGCCGCGCAATACTATTGTCGTGAGCCGCGGCGGCGCAACGGCGACCGTGCCGCCCATGCTCACCGAAGCCTACGCCGCGCTCCAGGCCAATCGCCTCGACCAGGCACAGCTTCTTTATGACCAGCTGCTGCGCGCCGAGCCGAGGAACATCGATGCGCTGCTGGGCCTTGCCGCCATCGCCACGCAGGAAGGCAAGAGCGACGAGGCCACCCGGCATTACCTGCGCATACTCGAGCTTGATCCGCGCCACGCGCTGGCGCAATCCGGACTGATTGCGATCCTTGGCCGCGCCGACCCGCTCGCGGCGGAAACACGCCTGAAACAGCTGATCGCGCGCGAACCCGCGCCGTTCCTGTATTTCACGCTCGGCAATCTTTACGCCGACCAGTCGCTGTGGGCGCAGGCCCAACAGGCTTACTTCCAGGCCTACCACCTCGATCCCGCCAATCCGGATTACGCCTACAACCTTGCGGTCGGACTCGAACATCTGAGCCAGCACAAGCTCGCGCTCGGCCTCTATCGCCGCGCGGTGCAGCTCGCTTCGGCCAGGGGGCACGCCAATTTCAGCCTGCCGCAGGTCCAGGAGCGGATAACCAAGCTCGCTTCACGGGTGGAATAATTACCAGGGTGAAGCATGGCCGAACATCGCAAAAAACTCCGGCTCGGTGAGCTGCTGATACAACAGGGGCTGATCTCAACCGATCAGCTCGCCATCGCGCTCGCCGAGCAACGCAACAACAACATCCCGATCGGACGGCTGCTGGTACGGCTCGGTTTCGTCACCGAGACCGCGATCCGCGACACCATGGCACGCACCATTGGCCAGGAGTCGATCGATCTCTCCCAGGTCGTGGCCGATCTCGAAGCGCTGAAACTGGTGCCGCAGGAGTTCGCGCGCCGTAATCGGGTGCTGCCGATCGCCTACGACCAGAAGTATTTTTTATTTTATGTGGCGACCACCGAGATTTACAACGTGGTGGCGATGGACCAGTTGCGCGCCATGCTCGGCGCGCAGATCGAGATCAAGACCCAGCTCGCCGCCGAAGCCCAGCTCGAAGACTATATCGACCAGTTCTACGGCTACGAATTGTCGGTCGACGGCATTCTCAAGGAAATCGAAACCGGCGAAATCGATTACGAGAGCCTGCCGTCGGGCGGCGCCGAGTATACGCAGCCGATGGTGCGGCTGGTCAACGCGCTGCTGGTCGATGCCGTGAAGCGCGGCGCATCCGACATCCATTTCGAGCCGGAGTACGCCTTTCTGCGCATCCGCTACCGCATCGACGGCGTGCTCGAAACCGTCAGAAGCCTGCACAAGACCTACCTGCCCGGCATCACGGTGCGGGTCAAGGTGGTGAGCGGCATGAATATCGCGGAGACGCGCGCGCCGCAGGACGGCCGGCTGTCGCTGACGCTCAACGGCCGGGCGGTCGATTTCCGCGTCTCGACCCAGCCCACGATCCACGGCGAAAACATCGTACTGCGCGTGCTCGACCGGGAAAAATCGATCATCCGCATCGACCGCATGAACCTGGCCAAGCCGACGCTCGCCAAGCTGAACCTGATGCTGGCGCGTCCCGAAGGCATCCTGATCGTGACCGGGCCCACCGGCAGCGGCAAAACGACGACGCTCTATTCGCTGCTGGCGCAGGTCAACGACGAAACCGTCAACATCATGACGCTGGAGGACCCGGTCGAATATCCGGTCACGCTGATGCGCCAGACTTCAGTGAACGAGGTGGCGCGCATGGATTTCGCCAACGGCATACGCTCGATCATGCGCCAGGACCCGGACATCATTCTGGTCGGCGAAGTACGCGACAAGGAAACCGCGGAGATGGCTTTTCGGGCGGCCATGACCGGTCACCAGGTGTTCACCACCCTGCACACCAACTCGGCGCTTGGCTCCTTCCCGCGGCTGCTGGACATCGGCATACAGCCCGACATCATGGCCGGCAATATCATCGGCGTGATCGCCCAGCGCCTGGTGCGCCTGTTGTGCGCGCATTGCAAGGAGCCCTATGAGCCGGCCCTGGAGGAGCGCGCGCTGCTCAGCCGCGGCGCGCAGGAAGGGACCCACCTTTACCGGGCGGTGGGCTGCACGCAATGCGACAATAAGGGCTATAGGGGACGCACCGCGATCATGGAACTGCTGGTGATGGACGCCGATCTCGACGAGCTGCTGGCGCGCCGCGCCACCGCCAAGGAAATGCGCGCCGCGGCCATAGCCAAAGGCTTCCGGCCGCTTGCCGAAGAGGGCTTGCAGCGCGTCATCGACGGCGTCACCAGCCTGGCCGAAATCTCGCGCACGGTCGATCTCACGGGACGATATGGCTAATACGATGATCCATGATCGCGGAACGATGAATAAAAATCCTGCGACGCAACTCGAATGTTCATCCTTCATCGTTCATCGTTCATCGTTCCGGCGATAGATGCCCTCATTCCAATACAAGGCAGTGGACAAGACCGGCAGGCAGGCACGGGGGGGGCTCGATGCCGTCAACGAAGTCGATCTCGAGCTGCGCCTGCGGCGCATGGGGCTCGACCTTGTCACTTACAAGGAGGTCGACCGCCATGCCGCGGTGCTTGCGGCGGGCGGCAAAATCACGCGCCAGGACCTCATCAACTTCTGCTTCGACATGGAACAGATGAATCGTTCCGGCATCCCCCTGCTCGACGGCCTGCGCGACCTGCGCGACACCCTGGACAACCCGCGCTTTCGCGAAGTTCTGACCGTCATGACCGAGGACATGGAAGGCGGCAAGGTGATGTCGCAGTGCATGGCCACGCATCCCGAGGTCTTCGATAACGTGTTCGTGAGCCTGGTGAGGGCCGGCGAGCAGACCGGCCAGCTCCCCGAAGTGTTCCGGAGCCTGGCCGAGTCGCTCAAATGGCAGGACGAACTCGCGTCCCAGACCAAGCGCCTGCTGATCTACCCGGCGATGGTGCTGCTGGTAGTCATCGGGGTGGTCGTCTTTCTGCTCACGTATCTGGTGCCGCAGGTCGTAGGGTTGCTCAAAACCATGGCCGTGGAACTACCGATCCAGACCAAGGTGCTGATTTTTCTCTCCAACTTCGTGGTCGGCTACTGGCCCCTGGTGCTCGGGGTGCCGGTCATTGTCGCTGTAATTTTGGTCCTTGCGATCAAGCGCAGCGCCAGGGCCGTATACCTGTGGGACCATGCCAAACTGCATTTCCCGCTGACCGGGCCGATTCTGCAGAAAATCATCATGTCGCGCTTCGCCAATTTTTTCGCTCTCATGTACCAGTCCGGCATCACCATCCTGGACGCGCTCAAGATCAGCGAGGCGATCGTCGACAACCGCGTGATCGCCGACGGCCTGATGCGCGCCGGCCAGCAGATCAACGCCGGCGCGGGCCTGGCCGAAACCTTCCAGAACCTGGGCGTGTTCCCGCCGCTCGTAATACGCATGCTGCGGGTGGGCGAAAGCACCGGCGCCCTTGATGTTTCCCTGCGCAACGTCAATTATTTTTATACGCGCGACGTGCGCGAATCGGTGGACAAGGCATTGAAACTCCTGGAGCCGACCATGACGCTGGGTCTGGGGGTGATACTGGCGCTGATCATGTGGTCGGTACTTTCGCCGGTGTATGATATTTTGGGCAAGATTAAATTTTAAACACATGGCTGACAAACTTCTGATCTGCATCTCGGCCCAGCTGACCTCCGCCGCGCATTGGCAGGGCGACAGGATTGCCGACTGCCAGGTCTTCAGCAACGATGGTTCCGGATTCGCCGCATTCAGGGAATTTCTTGCGCCGTTTTCAAACGTGCCGACCTACATCATGGTCGATGCGGTCGAGGAAGACTACCGTTTCGAAACCCTGCCTCACGCCTTCGGTAGCGACCGCGCCCACATGGTCAGCCGCAAGCTCAAGCAACATTATCGCAATGCGCCTTTCGTCGCCGCCTGGCTGCAAGGCCGCGATGACGGCAAGCGGCGCGACGACCGCTATCTGTTCTCGGCGCTGACCAATCCCGATATTGTCGCCGGCTGGCTTCTGGCAGTGGTCGATTGCGGGTTGCCCGTGGCGGGCATTTACCTGCTGCCGATCGTCAGCACGGCATTGCTCGACAAACTGCAGATAAAAGCGGCCAACCTGCTGATCGTCGCGCAACACAGCGCAGGGCTGCGTCTCACGTTTTTCCTCAACCGCCAGTTCCGCCTGAGCCGGCTCACGCGCAGCGAGGGCGCCCGTGCCGACAACCGCGTGCATTTCATCTCCGAGGAGATTTCGAATACCCGGCTTTATCTGCACGCCGTGCGTGGCGCCACACTCGACGAGCCCCTGACGGTGCTGCTGCTCGACCGCAACAACGACCTTTCCGAGGCCGTGCAGATCATCGCCCGGGACAACCCGAGTCTCGACTGCAAGCGCCTCGGCCGCGAAGAACTCGCCTCCCAACTCGGCATCGTAGAACAGCAACTCGATCTCTCTCCCGATGTAATCTATCTGCACCTGCTCGGACTCAAGGTGCCGGAGAGTAATCTTGCTTCGGATTCCGTCACTGTCGGCTTCCGGCGTTACCGGGCAAGGCGCGCCCTATATGCCACGGTGGGCATGGTTGCAATGATCGGCCTGGTATGGAGTGGCTCAAATGCCTATCAGATCACGAATGCCGCCACGGAGACCGCGGAGGCCGCACGGCAGACGGCGCTGCAGCAGGCGCAGTACCAGGAAGCGACCCGGCTATTCCCGGTGGCGCCGGCTTCGGCCGAACACCTGAAGAAGGCGGTGGAAATTGCCCAGAGGCTGAAAGAAACCATACGCACGCCGGAAATGATGATGGGCATCATCAGCAAGGCGCTTGAAGCAAGCCCATCCATCGTGATCAGGGATTTCGGCTGGAAATACGGGCCGGATGAGATCGAGAGCGGCGGAACATCCACCCGCGCCGCCGCCGAAACTGCCGCGCCCGCCGCCGGCACAGTGCCACAACGCAAGCAAAGCGGCCTGATCGAAGGCGAAGTCCGGCCGTTCCGCGGCGACTATCGCGACGCCATCAACACCATAAATGCTTTCGCCGATCGCCTCACGCGCGATCCGATGGTCTCCGGAGTGCGCGTCGTCAAGCTGCCGCTCAATGTCAATCCGACGCTGTCGCTGTCCGGCAATACGCTCGACAGCCGCGAACAGTCCGGCACGGCGGATTTCAAGTTGCTGATCGTAATGAAACCTAAAGCATGAATGTCGCCGATATCAAGGCACTGCGTAATCCGCTGCTGGTGCTGGCGTGCGTGACGCTGATTGCCGCGGGCATGATTTATTACTCGGATTCCCTGCTCGGGCAATCGCTACAGACACTGTCGGGGCAGCAGCAGCAACTGAAGGAGGCGCGCACCCGGCTGCAACGATCGGGCGATGAGAAAGAGATCATCGTGAACTATCTCGGCGGGTATCAACAGTTGCAGCGTATCGGCTTCGTCGGCGGAGAACAGCGCATCAACTGGCTGGACGGACTGCGGCTCGCCAACCAGCGGGTCGAGCTGTTCGGTATCGAATATCAAATCAACGTGCAGCAGCCGTACGCCTTTGCCGCGGAGATCAACCCCGCGCCGCTGTCGCTCATGCAATCGGTGATGAGGCTGCGTTTCCGGCTGCTGCATGAGGAAGATTTGCTGCGCTTT
>CAYIRZ010000020.1:0-17370 GCA_964365845.1 uncultured Streptomycetaceae bacterium | reverse complement strand
CCGGCGCCCGCTTCTTTCAGGCGCTTGAGATAATGCTGCCACATCCCCTGCTGGCGCAAGCCGTTTTATTATAGAGCAGATCCCGGGAATTCTGAAGGATGCACGTACTCATTGCGGGGTGGCCGGTTGCGCGGCCGCGGTTAACGCCACTGTCGCCGCGTGATTTTCGGTGCCCGTTGGCGCGCCGATCAGCGTCAGTACCGCCACGACCAGAAGGCAGACGGCGCACGCGAGGACCATGCCCGGCCCCGCGTTCAACTCCTTACGCATGTCATGCCGCAGTTTCTGCGCTTCGTATTCAGTCAACATGGTGTGTCTCCTTGTTCGGTTGGTTTCTCGGGAAGCGATCATCGTCTGCCCGATGGAGGTCACTTTAGAGGGATACGAGGGGCCGCGCGGCGTCATGTGACGCAGATCGATTGCGTCATATGCACATTTGGCGCACGTCCCTCCCGGGGCGGGCCGGGCGTGGCTACCAGTGCGCGGGGAGTTTCTTGAGGATGCGGATGTGCTTGGCGTTTACCGCAATGTAGCCGCCCGCAACGAGGTCCCGGACGATGCGGCTCACCATCTCGCGCGAACCGCCGATACGCGCGGCAATGTCGTGCTGGGTCAGGCGCTCCGGCACCACGCGCTCGCCGTCGAGTTCGACCGCATTCTCCTCGGCGAAGTGCACGAACCGGCCGTAGACGTCCTTGAGCGCCAGATCCCGCACCTTCGTGGTGAGCGAGCGCACTTTTCCGATCAGCTTTTCGATCAGATCACGAGCGAATAGAGGATTCGCCGCCAGCAGCCCTTCGACGTCACCGTGGGGAATGACGAAGAGACGGCACGGTTCGAGCGTCATCACCGACGCGGAGCGTGGGCCACCGTCGAGCACCAACTCGCCGAAGTAGTCACCCGCCTCGATTGTGCTCACCACCACCTCCCTGCCGTCCTCCCCGGTGATGAATACCTTGGCGCGGCCCGAGAGCAGGACATAGAGCGAGTCGGTCTCGTCGCCCTCGTTCACGACGACGACGTGCCTTGGGAAGGTGCGCGCCGCGCCGCGCGGCGCGACCTCGCGTAGCGACGCTTCGTTCAAGTGGTCGAACAGACCGTTACCGCGCGGCATGGGCCGGGTGAGCAAAGCGAATTTTCATGGGCGACAGCCGCGTGCGGCGCACGGGCGCCTGTCCCGCCTTACCGCTATCCGGCGCCACGCCATTGAGGGTTTTGCTTGAGGAAATCTCTCTTCTCCCTGCGCGCAATCCGATCGCGACGGTGACATACATTGTGCTGCGATTTCAAGCGCATATTATGCGAGAACGGGCGTGAGGGAAAGATCTTCGTGGCTTTCGCATTTTTCATAGGAGTCTTTGCGGCGCTACCCGTGAATGGTGCGGAACAATTGGGCAAGGTCAACTTCCCCACCTCCCGCGCGCCTGTGCTTGCCTGAACGGGTTCATCGGGTGCAATATTTGCCATCATGACGACTGGTCCAAATGACGATTCCCGATTCGCTGATCGTTCAGGCCGATAGGGTGAGTGAGTGACGACGCGCGTGCGCCGGGCGGCTAACGTGCTACCGGCGATCAGCGCGTCAGCAACAATCGCGCTGCTCAACCTGTCGCTGCTCCTCGCGGTGGGCGCTCTTTCTGCGACACCTCTCGGACCCGGCGCGCTCGGGATCGGCGTGGTGGCGGGATTCGTAGCCGCGACACTCGGAGGCTTCCTCGTTGCCGTCATCGCGCGCGCGCCGGCCGAAATCTGCGCGCCTGCTACATCCATCGCAGTCATTTACGCGGCGCTGTGCGCCGATCTCGTCGCGCGCGCTGGGCCGCAAGGAAGCATCGGCGAAGTATGGGCGGCGCTGTCGGTGGCCGTAGTTCTCATGGGCATCCTGCTGGCCGCCGCGGGATGGTTGCGCCTGGCAGAAGCGATCAAGTTCATGCCGTCGCCGGTGAGCGCGGGATTCGTGACCGGAATCGGACTGCTCGTCATATGGTCGCAGCTCGGTCCGGTGCTGGGCCTCGAGGGCCGCCTCTCGAAGTACGACTGGCCCGATGTGCTCGCGCAACTGAAGCCCGCGTCATTGCTCGTTGGAGCCGCGACCGCCCTTGCGATCTGGGTTTATCCGAAGGTCGCGAAGCGGGGCCAGCCGGCGCTCGTGGCACTCGTCGTGGGAACTTCGCTCTATTACCTGATCGCGTGGCGCTACGGCGCTGAGCGCCTCGGCCCCACGCTGGGAACGATCGCGCCGGCCGCAACTGCGGTATCGAGCTTTCTGGCGGTGTGGGGCGCCATCAGCCCGTCATGGCTGCTCAGCACGACACTCTACGTGCTGCCGTACGCCGCATTTCTCGCATTGCAGGCTGTTATGAACGACGCCGTTGCGTCGGTCGCCGTGGCGGACATCACCGGTGTCCGCCCCAACGTCAACCGGACTCTGATAGCGCAGGGGGTGGGCAATATCCTCTGCGGCGCACTGGCTGCGCTGCCGATCTGTACTTCCAACGCCCAGTCCATACCTGCGGCCAGGATGAAGGGTGCGACGGCGGTCATCCCCGCCGCGAACTGCGTCGTCCTGCTCGTGGCCGTTCTCCTGGCGGGTGGTCTGCTCGCATACATTCCGGTCGCCGCATTGGCGGCAATTCTGGGCATGGTCGGCGCCGGCATGATAGACCGCTGGGCCCGCAGGCTGGCGAGCCGCGTCTGGCGCGGCAGCGGCAAAGACAGTCACCTTACGTGGAACCTCGCGATCATCGGCGCGGTGGCCGCGGCATTCTTCTTCGGCAGCGTTCCGCTCGCGCTGCTGGTCGGCGCGGTGCTGGCGATGGTTCTCCTCGCCGTGAGTCTGTCCACCGCGACCACGTTCGGCAGCCAGGACGCAGCCGACCTCGCGTCGACGCGCGTATGGCCGGCGGAGCAGGCGCAGTGGCTGGCCGGCGCGCGCCGGATCATTGCGATATTCCGGCCGAGCGGCGGATTGTTCTTCGGAACGGCGGACCAGCTTTCGACGTGCCTCGCCGCGCTCGAACCCGGCGTCAAGTACTGCGTGCTCGACTTGTCGAGGCTCACCACACTCGATGCAACGGGCTGCCAGATCGTGGCCGCCGGCGCGAAGAAGCTTTCCGCAACGGGAATCACGACCGTGCTGGCGGGGCTGCACGCGGAGAATGCGCGCGAACAGGAGCTGATCGCGCTCGGCCTGACACATCCCGATCCGAAAACGCATTGGTTCGAGGACCTCGATCACGCGCTCGAATGGGTCGAAACGCAACTGCTGAGAGAGCGCTGGCCGGACGTTGCCGCCGACACGCCCGTGGACATTTCGGATACGCCGCTGACGAAAGGCTTGTCGGCTCCGGAGCTGGAGGAACTCCAATCGTGCCTCGCGCGAGTCGATTTCGAAGCCGGCCCGCTGTTCAGGCGTGGCGACCCAGGTTCTTCAATGTACGTGATCGGCGAAGGCTTTGTCGAAATACGCATAGGCCGCGCCGGAACGGGAAAGTCGACGCGTCTCGCGGCTTTCGGACCCGGCAGCATGTTTGGCGAGATCGCGATGCTCACGTCGGACGAACGCACGGCGGATGCCGTTTGCGTCAAGCCGACCCGGCTCTACGAGCTTCGGCGCGAAGCGCTCACGGAACTGGAGAGGCGATCGCCGAGGCTTTACGCGCGGATCATGACAAACCTCAACGTCCATCTGGCGAACCGACTGATCGTCGCGACGGGCATCGTGCGGGCGCAACTGTGAACAAAAGCGAACCAGGGATGCCAAGATGCCGCTCCGAAGAATAATCTGGATAGATTTTCCTGTCCCAAGTTCCTGGCCGCTTGAAATGAAGTCGTCGCGAGCTCGCCGGAGCGGTTTGCGGTGACGATGAAATGGGACATGGCGCGAATGGGCAAAGTGACCAATGACGCCGGCATCCGCGCTGGCTGACGACGCTCGCAGAGCGTTTGACGAAGGTCGTCCGGGAAGCTAACATGAAACGGATTGAACCCTCCGCAATGCGGTACGATCGAGACCACCGGACCGCGAATTCGAGGACTGACGCACCACCATGCGCCGGTCAATGCTAACGATATGGATTTTCCCGTTGCCAACGGTACGCAAACCGCGCTGCGATTGCGTCCCAGCAAGCAAGTGGGCAGGAGGCGAACCTGAATGAGACCCCGTATGCGACGCCACCTCGTTAACGATGCCGTCAAGCATCTAGGTCGACCAGTGCGTGAAAACGCGAAGGGCGGAACAGCTCAGCAAGCGAAGCCGTTGACAAAAAGGCCGGACATGACGTGGCATGACCACCTCGTCATGCTGTTGCACATTGGCGCGGAGATCGAGCACGGGCTCATGGTGCAGTATCTCTATGCAGCCTATTCACTTGGCGGCGAGCAGGTACCGGAGAAGCACCAATCGATGGTCAAGGGCTGGCAAGAGAACATCCTCGCGGTCGCCAGGGAGGAGATGGGGCACCTCCTGAGCGTGCAGAACATCCTCACCTTGCTCGGCGCCCCGATCAATCTCGACCGCGAGGACTTCCCGTGGGATATCCAATACTATCCTTTTCCTTTCAAGCTCGAGCCGTTCACGATGGAATCACTCTCGTGCTACGTCTATGCCGAGATGCCGCCGGAGAGTGAGTTCATCGAGACTCTCGAAAAGACTCCCGGGAAGAGACGGCTGCCGCGCTATCGGCAATTCGAGGCCAAGGACAAGGCGCGCATCGAGGAAAGCGTGCGCAAGCGCGCGCCCGTGGGAAGACTGCACCGCGTGGGCACGATCTACGACGAGATCATCGAGATTCTCGGGGACAGCAAGCGCATCCCGGACACGGCGTTTCAGGAGCATACCTTTGGCATGCAGGGGTCCTGGGACGACTGGGGCCGCGGGTATCAGCCCGATCCCCGGCTGCTCGACGCCGAAGGAAATCCGAAGCCGTCCGATCGGCCCGCCGCCTCCGGGCGCGAGGCGCACGTCATCATAGATCAGGTTGCAACCCGCACTCAGGCGCTCGCGGCGCTGCGGGCGCTCAGCGCGCAAGGCGAGGCGCCGCATCTTGCCGCCGACGAGACGGATGAACCATCCCACTTCGATCGCTTTCTCGAGATATACCAGGAGTTCGACACGATCAAAGACGAGCGTTGGCGCCCCTCGCGCTGCGTGCCCGTCAATCCCACGACGCTGAACGACCCCGACGCTCCCAACCGCGACGGGTTCATCGCCGCGAAGCGCTCGCGAGACTGGGCCGAACTGTTCAACCTGAGATATCGCATCCTGCTCACGTATCTCGCTCACACTTTCCGGCTCGCGCGCGTTACCCGCGGCGACGCGCCGAGCGTACGCGCGGTGGTGATGCACCGGGTATTCGGCGAGATGTACAACCTCAAGACGATCGCGGGCATTCTCGTTCGGCTGCCCCTCCGCGACGGGGGCAGCGGCGATGGGGCGTCCGCGGATGCGGCATGCGCCGGACCGCCATTCGAGATGCCGTATAACCTTAGGCTGCCGCCGGCGGAAAGCGATGCCTGGCGGCTGCATCGGGATCTCCTCGGGAGCTCGGACCGACTGTGCCATGCCATGCTTGCCAGCCCCGATACCGAGGGCCGGGCTTACCTGAAAACGCTGATCGATCTTGGTGCCCAATCAAGGGCGTGGATCGATCAGATCCTCGCCGGTTTGGGCTCGACTGAAAGGCACTGCGTATGACGATCAAGGAACTGCGCATACTTCCGCCCTTTGCCATCGGGCGACTCGGCTCGGCGCGCGAGCCACTCGACAACTACACGATCGAAGACGACCCCGAACATCCGCTGGGCTTCCGCCGCATCAAAGGGGCTCCGACGCTCGTCGTCGACGAGAAGACGGGCGAAATCCGGGAGACACGGATTCCGGAGACCGTGCAGTTCAAGCAGGGCAAGCGCATCCGCCCCGTGGCGCCGTTTCTCGAGGTGTTTGCGATCACCGGCGACGACACGCTCGAGCCGCTGAATCTCGCTCTGCTGAGCCGGCATCAGCTGGATGCGACGAAGATTGCATGGCACGTCTCGGTCGCCAACCGCAAAGTGGTCCGGCGCACCAGCAACGGCGACGACCTGGTGGCGGCGGACACGGGCTGGTTTTCCGGTCACGAGCCGCAGCCGTTGAATGGTTACTGCAAGAACTTCATCGCACCAGAGGCTTGCGTCGAATTCGGACACGCGCGATTCATCAAGCCGAACGCCAGATTTCCCGGGATCCGTTTGCGCTTCACGCCGGCGAAGGGATTGATCTACGGGCCCAATGTGACCAATGCCGATAAGCCCGACCCCGTGATTCCCGCGAAGCGCGCCATCTATGACAAAAGCAAGGACTGGTTCGGTTTCGGCGCTGACGACGGCGCTGACGCTGGCGAAGCGGCTGCTTTTCTGAACGAGACGTTGCCGCCTTCGCTGTATGCGATCAAGCCCCCCGCGCCGTCATGGCTGAACGACAATATAGCGATCAGCCGCGGCTATCTCGACGATGCGTGTGATGGATTCGTCGAAGTTCGCCTGACGCTCGCCGACGGCAAAGAGCTCAAAGCAACAGCGCGAATCTGTGCGGGCCCCCCAGCCCTCGTGCCCGACGCGTTGTTCGTGCGCAGCCTCGCCGACGATCTCGACCAGGTCATACACGGACCCGAGGTCTCACCCGACGAGCCCGACGAGGTCACGCGCGCACGCGCCGAAGATATCGTCCGGCGCGCGTACGAGACCGTGCGCTTCATGAACGTCGCGGTGATGAACGGCAACAACTTCAAGGGGCGCCCCGCGCTATCCCTCGATTCGATGCCCGAGGAAGAGGCGGCCGACACCGAACGCGCGATCCGGCCGATCATGTCCCCGGGAACCGTGGACACGCTCGCCATCCTCGCTCTGCACGAACAGGTGTTCGCGGCCTTGCGGGGCGGAGCGGCGCCGTGGTTTCTGCGCCTGCTTCGGCGGCCGGAAGAGGTCGCGGATTTCACCGATCGCGGCCGCAGGAAAATGCCGGCGCTCATGTGCGGCGCCGACAATAACTATCTCGCGCTCACGCATCGCCAGATCGACACCATACGCAAGGCCACCGAGCAGTCGCTGTTCCAGCCGCCGGCCGCCGGCAAAACACCGGGACCGGAGAAGCTCACGCCGCGCAATCTCTCGGCGCAGCTTCACTACGAAGCGGCGGGCAACCCGATCAGCTCGCGCCCCGTCACCTCCGTCGCAAACTGCTGTCCCGGCCTCGAGGTGGACTTCCGCGCGGTATGGCGGCGGATGTTCAAGGGCATTGTTCTGCGCGAGTACGACAGTCTGGTGGTGGACGTCGATCCCGATTGCGACGAGTCGAAGCGCGTACTCAAGGGGCATCGTCTGCTGCGAGTCTTCCCGCCGGGAGATTCAACGGGCATTCCCGTGGTGGCGCAGATGAAGGGACCCGCGTCCTCGGACCCCGACGGGGAGATCATTCTCACGACCGACATGAATCCGGCCGGACTGGCTGCGCTGGAATGGTCCAACGCGCTCGCCCGCGTCCTGAGCGCGCACAAGGGCAAAAGCGTGCGATGCGACTTCACCAAAGATGAGGCGTGGGAACTGCAGCAGGTGCAGCAGCCCTGGACCGAGAAACCGCCGAACTACGTGAGCTTCGAGTTCGAGGTGAGGCCCTTTTTTGACGACGACACCGCGGTCATTTCGAAAGCCCTAGCGGATGCGGGAGAATTGACGCAGGGGCTGTGCTCGCCGTGGCAGAACGATTATCGCGAGTGCTCGTGCTACTACTGGGCCTCGGCGCGGCCGGACTACGTCAACGTCGAGCCGACGGCGAACGGCCTCAGCAACGGAGACAACTGGCTGCAGAAGAAACGCACCGGAGACTACGTGCCGGACGACTACTCGGACGCCCGCCTTATCCTCTACGACGATCTGTTCCAGGATTGGGAGAAGTGGCTTAGGTTCCAGGTGGGCGGCAGGGATGTGCCCGATGTGCCACAGGAACACAGCGCGAAGGACGATAGTTGAGCAGCGCCGACGCCCGCCGCTACATGAGCGCGTCGGCGCCACGCGTTCCGCAGGCTCACCTGGTCGAAACCGCGCTCGGACAACACCTCTTCGTCGCCGATGGGAGCCGTCTCTTCGACGCCGATATGAGTCTTTTCGAGGGATTCGACTCGGCGATGGCCGAAGGCCGCGCTGATGAGGTTGCCGGGCTCTTGAAGCAAGTCGGATTCGACGCCCCGCCTTTGATCAACGATATCCCGCTCCCGCCCCCACCCATCCACGCCCTGTCTCTGGCCGTGGCGCAGAAGTGCAATCTCGGTTGCACCTATTGCTACGCACAGCAGGGTGAGTTCGGCGGCGCTGCGAAAAACATGACGCTGGAGGATGCCGGGCGCGCGGTCGATCTGCTCGTCCACGGTGCGGAGCCTGGTGCCCGGCTGAACCTTGCATTCCTCGGTGGCGAGCCGCTCGTGAACCGTCGTGTGCTCCAGTCCGCAACGCTACGCGCGGCGGAGCTTGCCGAGCGCCGCGGGGTCAAGATGACGTTCTCCATCACGACCAACGGCACGCTGCTTACTGAAGCGGACGCGATTTTCTTCGAGACGCACGGCTTCGCGGTCACGGTCAGTCTCGACGGTGCACGCGAAGCGCACGACGCGCTGCGGCCGTACAAGAACGGCGGCGGGAGCTTCGACACGGTGATGCGCAAACTCGAGCCGCTGCTTTCGCGCCAGCGGCGCATGCAGGTATCCGCGCGCGTAACGGTAACGCCGAGCAACCTCGAGTTGCGCCGAACCCTCGATGAATTCATCGCGGCCGGATTTCACAGCGTCGGTTTTTCTCCGATGCTCGCCTCACCCAACGGCAACGGCGAAATGCAGGGTGCGGACCTCGAAATCATGCTGGGCGAAATGATCGATTGCGGGCGGGAGTTCGAGCGCCGCTCGCTTGCCGGCGAGCGCTATCCGTTCGCGAACATGGTCAACGCCATGCGCGAAATCCAGCGCGGCACTCACCGCCCGTACCCGTGCGGCGCCGGTGCCGGATACCTCGGCGTCTCCGCCGACGGCGAGCTCGCGGCCTGCCATCGCTTCGTCGGGGACGAGGAGGGCGCGATGGGCTCTCTCACGGAAGGCGTCGACCTCAAGCGGCAGGCGGACTGGCTGGCGGAGCGTCACGTCCATCGGCAGGAGCCGTGCCGCGCATGCTGGGCACGGTATTTGTGCGGAGGCGGCTGCCACCACGAAGTCATTCGGCGCGGGCGGCCTGCCTGCGACTACATTCGCGGCTGGTTGCATTATTGCCTCGAGGCCTATTTGCGCCTGTCGCGTGAGCGCGTGGGCGCGGCCGTTCGTTGAGCGGGCAGCAGCATGGCCGACATCTGCGTAATCGGCGCCGGACCTGCAGGCAGTACCTTCGCCGCGAGGATGGCCCAGCTCGGGCATGACGTTTGTCTGATCGAGCGCGCGCGCTTTCCGCGCAGCCATCTCGGCGAATCGTTGAGTCCGGGCGTACTGCCGCTACTCGAAACAATTGGCGCGCGCGAAGCCGTGGACGCAGCTGGTTTCCGCCGCGTGCGCAGCGTCCTCGTGAAATGGGATGGCGAGCCTCAGGTGCGGGAGGATGCGCGCGAGCAGGGTCTGCTCGTCGATCGCGGCGACTTTGACCGGCTCTTGCTGGAGCGCGCCAGAGCGCTCGGGGTGCGCGTGCTGCAGCCGGCGAGTGTTCGTGAACGCAGGAGCGACGACGGCGGATGGAGTGTCAACGTCGAAGCCGACGGCGGTGCCGCTCATCTTCGCGCCGACATCGTCGCGGACGCGACCGGGCGCTCCGCCGGAATCACCGCGCACAGGCGCCGCACCGGCTGCCGTACCCTCGCGCTGTATGCTTACTGGCGTGGAAGCAATCTCCCCGAACAGCCGCGCATCGAGGCCGGAAGCGACGCGTGGTATTGGGGCGTTCCGCTGCCCGACGGCACGTACAACACTCTTGTCTTCGTCGATGTGAAGCATTTCCGCGCCACCCGCTCCGGTTCGCTACCTGCGCGTTTTCTCGATCTGCTCGACCGTTCCGGTCTCATGGCTGGCTGTCATGACGCTCGTCTGATCGGCCCGGTCCTCGCAGCCGACGCAACGCCCTATCTCGACGAAGAGAGCGTGACTCCGCTCAGCATCAAAGTCGGCGAAGCGGCGCTCGCGATCGATCCGCTCTCTTCGAGCGGTGTGCAGAAAGCGATCCAGACCGCCCTCGCTGGTGCGATCGTCTGCAACACCATGCTGCGAAAACCCGAAGCGAGCACCGCCGCGCTTCGCTTCTACCAGCAGAATCTCGCCGACGCTTCCGAGCGGCATAGCCGGTGGGCGGCGGCACATTATGGCTCGGTCGTAATGCGCAGCGGCGGCAAGTTCTGGCAGGATCGCGCCTCTCGAATCGAAGCACCCTCGCCTTCGCTTCCTCGGGATGCGCTCAGCGCAGATGCGCTTTGCGCTGCGCGCGTCGAGCTGTCACGAGAGCTCGAGTTCGTCGACCTGCCGTGCATCGAGGGCGATTTTGTCACGGTCAAGCCGGCGCTGCGGCATCCCGGACTCGAAGGTCCCGTAGCCTATCTCGGTGGCTGGGAACTGGCGCCATTGTTACGGCGGTTGCCTGTCGGCTTGACGCCGCTACAGATTGCGCAATCGTGGTCGGCCCGGATTCCGTTGCAGTCCGGGCTGGCAATCGCCGGGTGGCTGCTCAACAACGGTATCCTCGTGGGGCAGACTGTCGGTCGCAGCGCGAGTAAGTGTTGATGCCGTCGATCTCGGATTGGCTCAAGACGCTCGATCTTGAGCAGTACGCCTCGCTCTTCATCGAGAACGAAGTCGATTTCAGGACCCTTCAAGTCCTGACCGACAGCGACTTGAAGGAACTCGGTCTGCCGTTCGGACCGCGCAAGCGGCTGCTGAACGCGCTGGTGGAAATGAAGCAGGCCGAGGTTACCGCGCCCGCTGCCACGCCGGTCGGAGAACGGCGCCAGCTCACGGTGCTGTTCTGCGACATGGTCGGGTTCACCGAACTGGCCCATCGTGTCGACCCCGAAGTCTTGCAAACCATCGTTCGCGGCTACGAAGACGCATGCGCGGTGTGCATCACCCGCTACGAAGGCTACGTGTTTCAGCGCCTGGGTGACGGCATCGTCGCTTTCTTCGGCTTTCCCCTGGCGCACGAAGGCGAGGCCGAACGGGCCATCCGCGCCGGGCTGGAGATCGTGGAGACGATGGCCCGCCTCGAAGTGCCGGAAGTGGGGCGTCTCAACGTGCGCATCGGCATTGCCACCGGCATGGTGGTGGTGGCATCAGGCGAGCGCGGTGCGGTGGGGGAGACCATGAATCTTGCGGCCCGGCTTCAAGGCAGCGCTCAGCCCGGCAGCATCGTGGTGAGCGAGCGGGTTCACCGCCTCGCCGGCGGGACATTCGATTACGAGGACTTGGGCGAGTGCGACTTGAAAGGCATCGCGCGCCCCACCCGGGCTTATCGCATTCTGGGCGTCAGCGCAGCAGCGAGCCGCTTCGATGCCGCCACCCAGAAAGGCCTGACACCGCTGGTCGGACGAGAGTACGAGGTGGGCGTGCTGCTCGAGCGCTGGCAGCGCGTCCAGCATGATGGCGCGGGCCAGGCGGTGCTGTTGTCAGGCGAACCGGGCATCGGCAAGAGCCGCATCGTGAGCGCGCTTCGCGAGCGGCTGGAGGCTCGCGGGGTCACCACCCTGCGCTTCCAGTGCTCCCCTTTCTATGTCAACAGCGCGTTTTATCCGATCAGTGCCAACTTCGAGCGCGCGCTCGCGTTCGGCCGTGACGAGTCGCCCGCATCTAGGCTGGACAAGCTCGAAGCGCTCGTCGTAGGGCATTACGGCCGGCCTCTCCAGGACGTGCGTTTCATCGCCGCCATGCTGTCCATTCCTTACCAGGAACGGTACGGTCCGCTCGCGATGACGCCGCGGCTCGCGAAGGAGGAAACGATCCGCGTATTGGTGGATATCGTGACGGCGGCGGCGCGCGCGCAGCCGAGCCTGATGCTGTTCGAGGACGTGCACTGGGCCGATCCCACGACGCTGGAGGTGCTGGATCTGCTCATTGCCCGACTCAGCAAAATTCCCCAGCTGGTCGTGCTCACCAACCGGCCTGAGTTCGAGTCGCGCTGGTCCGACTATGCGGATGTCACCGCGCTCGGCCTTGCCAAGCTGACCCCGGCGCAGAGCCGTGCACTCGTATCAGGGCTGGCCGGCGGCAAAGCGCTTCCGGCGGGGCTCGCCGAGCAGATCATTGCCAAGACCGATGGCGTGCCGCTGTTCGTGGAGGAGCTGACCAAGACGATTCTCGAGTCCGGCGACTTGATCGATGAGGGGGATCGCTACGTTTATGCGGGCACATCCGCCAGCGTGTCGATTCCGGAGACGCTGCGCGACTCGCTGACGGCGCGATTGGATCGCGTGGCGGCGGTCAAGGAGATCGCGCAGGTCGGCGCGGCCATCGGGCGCGAGTTCAGCTACGAGCTGATCGCGGCGCTAAACCTGATGCCCGAGGCGGCGCTCGGTCGCGCGCTCGCGCAGCTGACCGAATCAGAACTGGCGTTTAACCGTGGCACGATCCCCGACGCGGTGTACACGTTCAAGCACGCACTGGTGCAGGACGCAGCCTACGATTCGCTGCTCAAGAGCCAGCGCCAGCCGCTTCACGGAAAAATCGCCCGCGTGCTCGAGGAGCGGTGGCCCGAGACCCGGGACACCGAGCCTGAGCTGCTCGCTCACCACTACACGGCGGCCGGCCTCAGTGAGGCGGCGGTCCCGTTCTGGCGGCGAGCCGGCGAGGTGGCGATGCAACGCTTCGCGCTTCCGGAAGCGGTCACGCATTTGCGCAAGGGAATGACGCTGCTCGAGACACTGCCGCCTGCGCCCGAGCGGGACCTCATGGAACTGGGCCTGCGCACGGTGCTCGGTCCGGCGATCGTCGCGCAAAGCGGCTGGGGGCATAGCGAGGTGAACCGCATCCTCGAACCGGCGTGGGCGCTTGCCGAGTCGCTCGAGCACCGGCCGAGCTATGTGCCGGTTTTGAACGCATTGTGGGTGCACTATCTGTGCGTGGACCGGCTTGCCGTCTCGTTGCAGTGGGCGGAGAATCTCTTGGCCGCCGGCGCCGCCGCGCACGACGAAAGCCTCGAAATCGTCGGGCATCGAGCGGCGTCGGCATCGTATTATTGGCTGGGCGATTTCACCTCGGCGCGCAAGCATGGAGACATCGTCCAATCCATGTACGATTCCCAGCGCCACTGGCACATCGCTCAACTCACCAACACCGACCCGCTGACCGGCGAGGGTATATACCGCGCGCAATATCTCTGGATGCTGGGCTACCCCGATCAGGCTGCGGCGGCGAGCGACGCGAAGGATGAGCACGCCCGCCGCCGCAACCACCCGTTCGATCTCGCGTTTGCGCTCACCCTCGGCGCCCAGGCTTTCGACTTTCGCTGCGAGCCCGAGCAACTGCTGCGGCGCACCGAAGAGGCGGAGCGCGTGGGCCGCGAGCACGGCGTCGCGCTGTTGTGGGAAATTATGGCCGAGATCAGCCGCGGCGTCGCCTGGCTGCGCGCGGGCCGCGCCGCCGACAGCGTCGCGCAACTCGAGAAAGCGATCGCGCGACTCACCGCGACCGGCCATCGCATCTGGATCTGGTACTTAAGAGCCTTGCAGGCCGAGGGCCTCGCGCTGAGCGGCGACCTCGAGGGCGCTAGTGCGCTCATCGACGAAAGCGTCCGGCAGATCGAGAACGGGGAAGAGCGGTCGCACTACGCCGAGGTGCTGCGTCTCAAGGGCTGGCTGCTCATCCAGCACGGGAAGTTGGAAGAGGCAGAGGTGAGCCTACGCGCCGCGATTGATGTCGCTCGCGGCCAGCAGGCAAAATCGTGGGAGCTGCGTGCCGCGACGACTCTCGCGCGCCTGCTTGCGGATCGTGGCGACCGCGCATCGGCGCGCGAGCTGCTCGCGCGGGTCTATTGCTGGTTCACCGAGGGTTTCGACACGAAGGACCTCAGGGAGGCAAAAGCCCTCCTTGAGGTGCTTCAAGCGTGAGCAGATATCGCATCGTTGCCAAACTGAAGTGAAACGTTTCTCTAAAAAGGAGTAAGACACATGCCCGCCGAGAAGCACAGTGCCGACGAGAAAGCAATCCGCAAGCTCGATGTGGAGTGGGGCGATGCTGCCTGCAAAAAGGATCTCAAAGCCGTGGTTGCATTCTATGCGCCGGACGGTTCAGTCGTGTGGCCGGGCGCTCCAGCCGCTCACGGTACTGCGAAGATTCGCGCCGCGTGGGTCGAGCTCCTCCAGACTCCCGGGCTCTCGCTGCGTTTCACGCCGGAACGCATTGACGTTGCGGACGATGGAGATATGGCGACAGACTTCGGGAAAGTGGCGTTCGGGCACGACACAGCGCAGGGCCACGTTCAGGAAACGGCCAAGTACGTCGTCGTGTGGAAAAAGGTGGAGGGCGCCTGGAAGGTGCTGTACGACTGCTACAACATGAACACGCCGGATGCGTAAAGTCTATTTTGATTTCGGCCGCTGCTCGACGGGCGCGGACCCCGGCTCGCGGCTCGCCCCGACTTCTTCCATGCGCTTCAGATAATGCCGCCACATCTCCTGCTGGTTTATGCCGTAATCGTAAAGCAGGTCCCACGAATAAATACCGGTGTCGTGACCATCAGAAAAGGTAAGCTGAATCGCGTAGCTTCCGACCGGCTCGATTTTGGTGATATCGACGTTTTCCTTCCCGACCTGCAGCACTTCCTGGCCCGGGCCGTGGCCCCGCACCTCGGCGGAGGGTGAATAGACGCGCAGAAACTCACAAGTCAGCTGAAACGTCTTGCCGTCGGCGAAGGCAATTTCCAGCATACGCGATTTCTGGTGCAGCTTGATTTCGGTCGGCTGCGGTATCGATTTATTGAGTCCGGCCATATTGGGCGTGTTGCAAATTGCAGGGACAGGCATCATAACCGAGAAGCCCCCAAACGAAAACTCTGATCTGAAAGGGGTTTTTTTATCCCGAACGGTCTTTGTCACATGATCGTAATGTATATTTCATAATATCGACATCAGGCAGTCAAACGCGGAGCAAGCATGTCGGCAACCATACTGGTGGTGGAGGACGAGCCGGCGATTCAGGAGTTGATCGCCTATAACCTGGAACTCGCCGGACATCAGGTGCTGCGCGCGGAAAACGCCGAGCAGGCGCTTGAGATGGTGCGCTCCTCGCTGCCGGACCTGGTTGTGCTCGATTGGATGCTGCCCGGCATGAGCGGCATCGAATTCGCGCGGCATTTGCGTGCCGACAAGCGCACCCAACTGCTGCCGCTGATCATGCTGACCGCGCGCGCCGATGAACAGGACAAACTCGCCGGTCTCGACACCGGCGCCGACGATTATCTGACCAAACCGTTCAGTCCGCGCGAGCTCAATGCGCGGGTGAAAGCGGTGCTGCGCCGTCGCGCACCACAGGCGACCGACGATGTGGTCGAGATTGCGGGACTTCACCTCGATCCGGCAAGCCATCGCGTGCTCGGCAACCGGATATCGCTTACGCTGGGCCCCACCGAATTCCGCCTGCTGCATTTCCTGATGACGCATACCGAGCGTGTTTATTCGCGAGCACAACTGCTGGACCAGGTGTGGGGTGACCATGTGTTCGTGGAGGAGCGCACCGTCGACGTGCACATCCGGCGCTTGCGCGTGGCGCTGGAAACAACGGGCCACGATCGGCTGATCCGGACCGTGCGCAGCGCCGGCTACTGCTTCTCCGCGGAGGCCTGAGCGACGCGTCGGGGGCGCGGGCTTAGCGCCCTGTCGGACTTATTGGCCCCATTCATCGGAGCACATGGTGTTCTGTTCGCTCCGTTCTTTGGTGCTTTTCATTTTAGAAGTTTGTCGAACACAAGTTCGACAAACTTCTAGCGTGCGATAATGGCGCCATATTATCGGGAACCCGCTCGTGAACGGCATCTGGAAAAGGTCGCTGATGCTCCTAGCGCTGCTGGCGTTGGGGTGCCTTGTTGTCTGGCCGATTTTCGGTGCGATGGCGGCTGTCGGCGCGTTTGCGGCTGCTTTGCTGGTGATCGTTGTTCTGCACCTGCATCACGTTTCCATGCTGCTCAAGTGGCTGCGCCACCCGGTGCCGGAGGCGACGCCCCAGGGTCTTGGCGTGTGGGGCGGGGTGTTTGCCGCCCTCTACCGGATGCTGCGCCAGCAGCGTCGGAGCGAATCGCAACTTACCGCGACGCTGAAGGACTTCCAACTGGCCGCCGCGGCGATGCCCGACGGCATGGTGATTCTCGATCAAACCGACCGTATCGAGTGGTGCAACCCCAGAGCAGAGCGGCACTTCGGCCTCGATTGCGAGCGCGACATCGGCCAGCAGATCACTTATCTCTTGCGTCATCCGCAGTTCGCCGAGAAGCTGCAGTCGCAAAACTACGGCGAACCGCTCATGCTCAGGCAATTGCGTGGCTCCGATCTGATTCTCTCGGTTCAGATCGTGCCGTATGGCGATCGGCAAAAGCTGGTCATCAGCCGCGACATCACCGATCTCGAGCGGGTGGAGACGATGCGCCGCGACTTCATCGCCAATGTATCGCACGAGTTGAGAACGCCGCTCACCGTGCTGGGCGGATTCCTGGAAACGATTTCCGATATGAAGGCGGCGGACAACGACCTGTTGCGGCGTTCTCTGCCGCTGATGACGGACCAGGCGCGCCGCATGCAGCGCCTGGTCGAGGATTTGCTGACGCTGTCGCACCTGGAAAGCGACAACAGTCCGTTGCGCGACGAACGCGTCAACGTGCCAAACTTGGTGCGCGGATTGTATCGCGACGCCTTGGCGCTTTCCGCGGGACGCCATGGCATTGCGCTCGATCTTGAGTGCGAGGACTGGCTCTCCGGCCGCGAAGACGAATTGAGAAGCGCGTTCAGCAATCTCGTCAGCAACGCGATTCGCTACACGCCCGAAGGCGGGGAGGTGACGATCGGCTGGCAGCGCCGCGGCGAGCAGGCGGTATTTGCCGTGCGCGACAACGGCATCGGCATTCCGGCCCAGCACATTCCGCGGCTTACCGAGCGCTTTTATCGTGTTGATCGCAGCCGTTCACGGGAAACCGGCGGTACCGGCCTGGGGCTGGCGATCGTCAAGCATGTGCTGAATCGTCATCAGGGGCGGCTGGAGGTGGTGAGCGAGCCGGGACGTGGCAGCGTTTTCAGCGCGCTGTTTCCGGCGCAGAGGGTGGTGCCGGCAGAAACCGGGGAAGCTGCTGTCGCCTAGGAGTTTGTCGGACTTAGCCCCGACAAACTCCTAAAATGAAAAAACTAAA
>CAYIRZ010000019.1:0-17634 GCA_964365845.1 uncultured Streptomycetaceae bacterium | reverse complement strand
GACAACTGGCACTGGCACATGTTCGATACCGTCAAGGGTTCCGACTATCTCGGCGACCAGGACGCCATCGAATTCATGTGCCGTAAGGCGAAGGAAGTCGTCTACGAGCTCGAACATTTCGGCATGCCGTTTGACCGGCTCGACGACGGCAGGATCTACCAGCGCCCTTTCGGCGGCCACACCACCAATTACGGCGAGCGGCCGGTGAAGCGCGCCTGTGCCGCGGCGGATCGGACTGGTCATGCCATGCTGCATACGCTGTACCAGCGCAACGTGCGGGCGCACACCCAGTTCTTCATCGAGTGGATGGCGCTCGATCTTATCCGCGGGGCGAACGGCGATGTGCTTGGCGTCATCGCCCTGGAAATGGAAACCGGCGAGGTGATGATCCTGCAGGCAAGGGCGACGCTGCTTGCCACCGGCGGAGCGGGTCGCATTTTCGCGGCGAGCACCAACGCCTTCATCAATACCGGAGACGGCTTGGGCATGGCGGCGCGCGCCGGCATTCCGCTCGAGGACATGGAGTTCTGGCAGTTCCATCCCACTGGTGTCGCCGGCGCCGGCGTGCTGATCACCGAAGGCGTGCGCGGCGAAGGCGGCTTTCTGCTCAACAAGAATGGCGAGCGTTTCATGGAGCGCTATGCGCCGACGGTGAAAGACCTGGCCAGCCGCGACGTGGTGTCGCGCGCCATGGCAACCGAAATCAAGGAAGGCCGCGGTGCCGGCAAGGACGGTGATTACATCCTGCTCAAACTCGATCATCTCGGCCCCGAAGTCATCAACAAACGTCTGCCCGGCATCCGCGAAATCGCGATCAGGTTTGCCAACGTTGATCCGGTCAAAGAGCCGATACCGGTCGTGCCCACGGCGCATTATATGATGGGCGGCATTCCTGCCAACTATCACGGCCAAGTGGTGGTACCGGACGGGCGCGGCGGCGACCAGATCGTGAGAGGGCTGTATGCGGCGGGCGAATGCGCCTGTGTGTCGGTGCATGGGGCTAATCGTCTGGGTTGCAACTCATTGCTGGATCTGCTGGTGTTTGGCAAGTCGGCAGGCGAGAAAATAGCCGAGGATCTGAAGGAGGAAAAGGCGCAGCCGGAACTGCCTAGGGACGCGGGGGAGGCGGCCATGGCGCGTCTGGCACGGCTCGACGATGCGACATCGGGCGAGACGGTGGCGCAGGTGGGAGCCGACCTGCGCCGTACCATGCAGCTGCACTGCGGCGTATTCCGCTTTCCCGACAGCCTGGCGGAGGGGGTCAAGAAAATCCTCGAGGTTGCCGAACGTGCCCGGCGCACATTCATCAAGGATAAAAGCAAGGTCTTCAACACCGCGAGAGTCGAGGCGCTCGAGCTCGACAACCTGGTGGAAATCGCGGTTGCCACCATGATTTCGGCCGAAGCGCGCAAGGAATCCCGGGGAGCGCATGACCGCAGTGACTTTCACCAGCGTGACGACGGCAACTGGCTGAAGCACACGCTATGGCACAAGGAAGGCAACCGGCTCGCATACAAGCCGGTCAAGCTCAAGCCGCTGACGGTGGAGTCGTTCGAGCCGAAGGCGCGGGTGTATTGACTGAACGGTAAGCAGTAAGCAGTAAGCGGTAAGCAGTAAGCGGTAAGCAGTAAGCGGCAGGAAAGAAAAGTAACGCGGTTCGCCTTTCACTGCTCACTGCTTACCGCTGACTAATAAGCGGAGCAATTGATGCGTTTTTCAATCTACAGATACAACCCCGACGCCGATGCCAAACCTTACATGCGGGAGTACGACGTCGCGCTCGAGCCGACCGATCGCATGCTGCTGGACGCGCTGATACGCATCAAGGCGCAGGACGACACCTTCGCTTTCCGCCGCTCCTGCCGTGAGGGCGTATGCGGTTCCGACGCCATGAACATCAATGGCAAGAACGGGCTGGCCTGCATTACCCGCATCGCCGATCTCAGGGGAACGGTAGTGATCCGGCCGCTGCCCGGATTGCCGGTAATCCGCGACCTGATCGTCGATATGTCGCAGTTCTTCAAGCAATACCATTCGGTCAAGCCCTATCTGGACAACAACGATCCGGCGCCGGAGAAAGAGCGTCTGCAATCGCCCCAGGACCGCGAGGAACTCAATGGGCTGTACGAATGCATTCTTTGCGCCTGCTGCTCGACCGCATGCCCGTCATTCTGGTGGAACCCCGACAAGTTCGTCGGTCCGGCGGGGCTGCTGCAGGCCTATCGTTTTCTTGCCGATACCCGGGATCAGTCGACCAACGAGCGGCTTGATAATCTCGAAGACCCGTACCGCCTGTTCCGGTGCCATTCGATCATGAACTGCGTCGATGTCTGCCCAAAGGGGCTCAATCCGACCCGGGCGATAGGCAAGATCAAGGAGCTCCTTGTCAAAAGGACGGTATGAGCTACCCGGCGGTTAAGAACCCGTAACATAATGAGTGAGCTGGATCGCATACGCTGGAACTGCCGGCGAGGTTTGCTGGAACTGGATCTGGTACTGGCGGCTTTCCTTGAGCGGTATCTGGATCACTTGAACCCTGGGCAACGGGAAGTTCTCAAAGAGTTGCTCGATTATCCGGACAATGACCTGCTCGATTTGGTGATGTGCAGGGCGGAACTGGCCGATCAGCGCTGCCAACCGCTGCTGGACATGATGCGTGCCAAGGGGCAATAACCGGTCAAAATATAATGTATAACTGTAGGTTATATTTGTAAGTAATTGAGAAAACGGAGAAATATAATGAGCGAGAAGCTGGCAACCCTGTCTTTTAGTGATGGCACCCCGTCGGTTGATTTTCCGGTTTTCAGCGGGACCATCGGCCCGGATGTAGTCGATGTGCGCGCGCTCTATGCGAAAACCGGCAAGTTCACCTATGACCCGGGTTTCATGTCGACGGCCAGTTGCCGCTCGAACATTACTTTTATTGACGGCGACAAGGGCGTCCTGCTCTATCGCGGTTACCCGATCGAACAACTGGCCGAGAGCTGTGACTTCCTGGAAGTCGCCTACCTGATCATGAAGGGCGAGTTGCCCAATCCGGAACAGAAGAAGGGATTTGACAAGGTCGTGACTCAGCACACCATGGTGCACGAACAACTGTCGTCCTTTTTCAGGGGGTTCCGCCGCGATGCGCATCCGATGGCGGTGCTGGTCGGCGTGGTCGGTGCGCTCTCGGCGTTTTACCACGATGCACTCAACATCAACGATCCGCGCGACCGCGAGATATCCGCGTTCCGGCTGATCGCCAAGCTGCCGACGATCACGGCCATGACCTATAAATACAGCATCGGACAACCTTTCATGCACCCGAAGAACTCGCTGTCCTATGTCGAGAACTTCCTCTACATGATGTTCGGCACGCCGTGCGAGGAGTGGAAGCCGAATCCGGTGCTCACGCGCGCCATGGAGCGCATCCTGATACTGCACGCCGATCACGAACAGAACGCCTCGACCTCGACGGTGCGGCTCGCCGGCTCGACCGGCGCCAACCCGTTTGCCTGCATCGCGGCCGGCATCGCCGCGCTCTGGGGCCCGGCGCACGGCGGCGCCAACGAGGCCGTGCTCAAGATGCTGGCGGAGATCGGCGACGCCAAAAACATTCCCGCTTTCATCCAGCGCGTCAAAGACAAGGAAGGCCATGCCATGCTGATGGGTTTCGGTCACCGCGTCTACAAGAACTACGATCCGCGCGCCAAGATCATCCAGAAGACCTGCCACGAAGTGCTGGAGGAACTCGACCTCAAGGACGACAAACTGTTCAAGCTGGCGATTGCGCTCGAGAAAGTCGCGCTCGAGGACGAATACTTCGTCGAGCGCAAGCTTTACCCGAACGTCGATTTCTACTCCGGCATTGTCTACAAGGCGCTCGGCATTCCAGTCGGCATGTTCACCGCGATTTTCGCGCTGGCGCGCACGGTCGGCTGGATCGCGCAGTGGAGCGAGCTGATCGGCGATCCGGAGCAGAAGATCGGCCGCCCGCGTCAGCTGTTCACGGGGCCGACCCGGCGTGATCTCGTGCCGCTGGCGAAGAGAACGTGAGGGGTGAGGGGTGAGGGGTGAGGAGTGAGGAGTCAGGCGTGAGGCGTTTATTTCTGCGGATTTTTCGCCTCACTTTTCCCGCCTTACGCCTTACTAGCAACAGACAGGTGCAGCGATGATGAAAGAGTTGTTCGGTAATTCCTACTTGTACGGCGCCAATGCGCCGTTCATCGAGGCGCTTTACGACGCCTACCTGAAGGATCCGCAATCGGTCGAACCGCGCTGGCGCAGCTATTTCGACGAACTGCAGCCTCTGGATGACGGCGCTCCCGCCGATGTTTCGCACGCCGAGGTTCAGGAACGCTTCATCGCGCTGGCCCGCGCGCGCCGCCCGGTCGAGGCGGTGCCCCCGGCGCGGAACCTGCAAAAACAGCTCGGCGTATTGCAGCTGATTTCGGCGTACCGTTTCCAGGGATGCCGTGTCGCCGAGGTCGATCCCCTGCAGCGGCTGGAAAAACCGGCCATTCCCGAGCTCGACCCCGCGTTCTACGGCCTGGGCCCGGCCGATCTCGACGCCGTGTTCAACTCCGGCACGCTGCACATGGCGGAACAGGCCACCTTGCGCGACATTCTGCAGACGCTCAAGGACACCTACTGCCGCAGCATCGGCGCCGAATACATGTACATTTCGGACATTCCGCAGAAGCGCTGGCTGTCCGAGCGGTTCGAGCCCTCGCGCGGGCGGCCGAATTACGATGCGCCATACAAAAAGCACATACTCGAGCGCTTGACCGCCGCCGAGACGCTGGAGAAATACCTCAACTCCAAGTATGTCGGTCAGACCCGGTTTTCCCTCGAAGGCGGCGACAGCCTGATCCCGATGCTCGATCACCTGCTGCAGCGCTCGGGCAAGGCGGGGGTGCAGGAACTGGTGATCGGCATGGCGCATCGCGGGCGGCTCAACGTGCTGGTCAACACGCTGGGAAAAATGCCCAAGGACCTGTTTTCCTCGTTCGAAGGCAAGCAGAATCCGGAAGTGCTGGCGGGCGACGTCAAGTACCACGACGGTTTTTCATCCAATGTCATGACGCCGGGCGGGCCGATGCACGTGACGGTCGCGTTCAATCCGTCGCACCTGGAGATCGTCAATCCCGTGGTCGAAGGTTCGGTGCGCGCGCGTCAGCACCGGCGCAAGGACAAAACCGGTGACCAGGTGCTGCCGGTGCTCATTCACGGCGATGCCTCGATGGCGGGGCAGGGCGTGGTCATGGAGACGCTCAATCTGGCCCAGACCCGCGGCTTCAGCACCGGCGGCACGGTGCATATCGTCATCAACAACCAGATCGGCTTTACCACATCGGATCCCCGCGACGCCCGCTCGACGCTGTATTGCTCGGACGTGGCCAAAATGCTCGAAGTGCCGATTTTCCACGTCAACGGCGACGACTCCGAGGCGGTTTGCTTCGCCACCGAGATCGCGCTCGATTACCGGATGCAATTCCACAAGGACGTGGTGATCGATATCGTCTGCTATCGCCGCCTCGGGCACAACGAGCAGGACGAGCCGATGGTGACGCAGCCGCTGATGTACCGCAGGATTCATTCCCACCCCACGCCGCGCAAGGTGTACGCGGATCGTCTCGCGGCCGAAAAAATCATCACGCAAAGCGAAGGCGAGGAGATGGTGGCCACCTGCCGCGAGGCGCTGGATCGCGGTTATCACACCAACCAGACCATCCTCTCCAATTACCGCCCGCCGTTCGAGACCAACTGGAAACCGTACAAGGGCACCAAATGGAACGAGAACGACGATACGCGGCTGCCGCTTGAAACGCTGAAGATGCTGGGCGAGAAAGTCACCACCGTTCCCGAGGATTTCAAACTCCACCCGCGGGTGCAGAAAATCATCGAAGACCGGCGCCAGATGGCGCAGGGACGGCTGCCGCTGGACTGGGGCATGGCGGAAATGCTGGCGTACGCGAGTCTGCTTAACGAAGGGTATTCCGTCCGCCTTTCCGGGCAGGATTCGGGCCGCGGCACGTTTTTCCATCGCCATGCCGTGCTGCACGACCAGAATCGCGAGCGCTGGGACCAGGGCACTTACGTTCCGTTGCAGCACATCAGTCCGAAGCAGGGCGATTTTGTCGTCATCGACTCGGTGCTGTCCGAGGAGGCGGTGCTGGGTTTCGAGTATGGCTACGCCACTTCCGAGCCAAACGATCTCGTCATCTGGGAGGCGCAGTTCGGCGATTTCGTCAACGGCGCGCAGGTGGTCATCGACCAGTTCATCGCTTCCGGCGAGGTCAAATGGGGACGCATGAACGGACTCACGCTGTTCCTGCCGCATGGCTATGAAGGCGCCGGACCGGAGCATTCTTCCGGACGTATCGAGCGCTTTTTGCAGTTGTGCGCCGATTACAACATGCAGGTGTGCATGCCCGCGACGCCGGTGCAGATGTATTACCTGCTGCGCCGGCAGATGATCCGGCCGCATCGCAAGCCGCTGATCATTTTCACGCCGAAAAGCCTGCTGCGGCACAAGGAATCAGTGTCGCCGCTGGAGGAATTTGCCAATGACAAATTCAATCCGGTGAACGAAGACTGGGATGCGCATGAAATCAATCCGGAGAAGGTGGAGCGGGTTATTATCTGCAGCGGCAAGGTGTATTACGACCTGAGGGCGGAGCGGAACGCGCGCGGCCTCAAAAACGTGCCGCTGGTGCGCATCGCCCAGATTTATCCATTTGCGCATGATGATTTCCGCGCCCAGATCGAGCGCTACCAAAAAGCGACCGAGATCGTGTGGTGCCAGGAAGAGCCGCGCAACCAGGGCTCGTGGCGCCACATTCAGCACTATCTGCTGCGCCATTTATTGCCGCACCAGAAACTGTTTTATGCGGGCCGCGATTCGTCGGCCACGCCGGGCGCCGGCTACAAGTCGCTGCACGACAAGCAGCAGAAGGAACTGGTCGATCAGGCGCTCACCCTGGCCGGCGGCAGCGAGCCGCAGCTGCTCAGGCCGCAGCCAAGACCACTGTCAGCAGGAGAGGAATATTGATAAAAAACAATGAGTTATTGAGTTGCCATGTTAATTGAAGTCAAGGTGCCGCAATTGTCGGAATCGGTGGCCGAGGCCACGCTGCTCACCTGGCACAAAAAAGCCGGCGAGTCCGTCAAGCGTGACGAAAACCTGGTCGATATCGAGACCGACAAAGTGGTGCTTGAAACCCCGGCGCCCCAGGATGGCGTGTTGATCAAAATCATCAAGGGCGACGGCAGCACGGTGGCCAGTAACGAGGTCATCGCGCAGATCGATACCGAAGCCGCGGCGGCGGTTCCCGCCACCGCGGCTAAAGGGGAAGCAAAGGCACAGGCCCAGACCGGCGCTCAAGCAGCGGCGCCGGCAATGCCCTCGGCGCAGAAGCTCGCGGTCGAGAAACAGGTCGACACGGCGGCGATCAGCGGCACCGGCCGCGGCGGCAGGGTGACCAAGGGCGACGTGCTGGTAGCGATCCAGACCGGTGTTCGGCCGGGGGCCAAAGCCGCGGATGCGCCGGCTGCCGTGCCCCAGCGCGCCCCGGCGCCTGCGGTCGACCTTGGATCGCTGGGCGATCGTCCGGAGCAACGCGTGCCGATGTCGCGTCTGCGCGCGCGCATCGCCGAGCGCCTGGTGCAGTCGCAGTCGACGGCGGCCATCCTGACCACGTTCAACGAAGTCAACATGCAGCCGGGCATGGCGTTGCGCAACAGATACAAGGACAAATTCGAGAAGGAGCACGGCGTCAAGCTCGGCTTCATGTCGTTTTTCGTCAAGGCCGCGGTTTACGCTTTGAAGAGGTTTCCTGTCGTCAACGCCTCGGTCGACGGCAACGATATCGTCTATCACGGTTATTTCGATATCGGGATAGCGGTCGGCAGCCCGCGCGGATTGGTGGTGCCCATCCTGCGCAACGTGGACCAGATGTCGCTCGCCGACATCGAGAAACAGATCGCCGATTTCGGCAAGCGTGCGCAGGACGGCAAGCTGACGATCGAGGAGCTGACCGGCGGCACGTTCTCGATTTCAAACGGCGGCGTGTTCGGCTCGATGCTGTCTACCCCCATCATCAATCCGCCGCAGAGCGCGATCCTCGGCGTGCACCTGACCAAGGACCGCCCGGTGGTCGAGGACGGTCAGATCGTGATCCGGCCGATGAACTATCTCGCGTTGTCGTACGATCATCGCATCATCGACGGGCGCGAAGCCGTTCTGGCGCTGGTGGCGATCAAGGACGCGCTGGAAGACCCGGCGCGCATGCTGCTCGATATTTGAGAAAGCGTGAGCGGTAAGCCGTAAGCGGTGAGCGGATTAAACCAGTCCATAATTCGCGTGTCATCCCCATTCATTGCGCCCTTACTGCTTACGGCTTACCGCTTACCGCTCACGAGAAATTAAATGTCAAAAAACTTCGACGTAGTAATAATCGGCGCCGGTCCCGGCGGCTATATCGCGGCGATCCGCGCGGCGCAACTGGGATTGCAGGCAGCGTGTGTCGATGATTGGGTAACGCCCGAAGGCAAACCGGCGCCGGGCGGCACCTGCACCAACGTCGGTTGCATTCCCTCCAAGGCGCTGCTGCAGTCATCGGAGAATTACGAGCACGCCGGGCACAGCTTCGCCGACCACGGCATCCAGGTCAAAGGATTGTCGCTGGATATGGCAAAAATGCTGGCACGCAAGGACAAGGTGGTGCGGCAGAACAACGAGGGTATTCTCTACCTGTTCAAGAAGAACAAGGTCGCCTTTTTCCAGGGTCGCGGCAGTTTTTCCGGAAAGAGCGCCGATGGCTGGGAGATCAAGGTATCGGGTAAAGCGGAAGAGACGCTGCTTGCCAGGCATGTGATCGTGGCCACCGGATCCGTGCCGCGCGCGCTGCCGGATGCGCCGTTCGACAACCAGCTGATCCTGGACAATGCCGGTGCGCTGGCTATCTCCGAAGTGCCGAAGCGCCTGGGTGTCATCGGCGCCGGCGTCATCGGCCTGGAAATGGGCAGTGTCTGGCGCCGGCTGGGATCGGAAGTGACGGTCCTGGAAGCGCTGCCAACGTTCTTGGGCGCAGTGGACGAGCAGGTCGCCAGGGAGGCGTTCAAGGTATTCACCAAACAAGGTCTTGCGATTCATACCGGAGCCAAGGTCGGCAAGGTGGCCGTGAAGAAGGACGTGACGGTCGAATACACCGACAGCGCAGGCAAGGCGCAGACGCTGACGGTCGACAAACTCATCGTCTCGATCGGGCGCATGCCCAACACCAACGGTCTCAATGCGACGAGCGTAGGGCTGAAGCTCGACGAGCGCGGCGGTATCGCCGTCGATGACGATTGCCGCACCAATCTGCCCAATGTATGGGCGGTTGGCGACGTGGTGCGGGGCCCGATGCTCGCGCACAAGGCGGAGGAAGAGGGGGTGGCCGTGGCGCAGCGCATTGCCGGACAGCACGGTCACGTCGACTTCAACACCGTGCCGTGGGTGATCTACACCTCGCCCGAGATCGCGTGGGTCGGCCGGACCGAGCAGCAACTGAAGGCGGAAGGGGTTGATTGCCGCAGCGGCACGTTCCCGTTCATGGCGAACGGCCGGGCGCGGGCGCTGGGCGACACCACGGGCTTCGTTAAGATCGTCGCCGACGCCGCAACCGATCGTATCCTGGGCGTGCATATCATCGGCCCGATGGCGTCCGAACTCATCGCCGAGGCGGTCGTCGCCATGGAGTTCGGTGCCTCAGCCGAGGATATCGCGATGGTCTGCCATGCCCACCCGTCGCTCTCGGAGGCCATGAAGGAAGCGGCGCTGGCGGTCGACAACCGCACCTTGAACCTGTAAGGCGTGATTCGTGATTCGTGATTCGATGACATCTGAGCCGCGCGGAGGGATACCAATCACCGGTCACCAGTCACCAGTCACGGGTCCCTCGTGAACGACGCCACGCCGCCAATCCAGGACAGCCGCTACGGCCACGCCACGCTCGCTCGCGACAGCGCCGACGTTACGCATTGGATCCGGCATCATGCCGAGGCGCACGGCTTCGAACTCGATGCCGCACAGAATCGCGCGCTGCAGCATTTCGAGCGGCTTTATGAGGACCTGGTCGGGCTCGAGCGTCTCGAGGCTACACTGATCCGGCTGCTGGCCCGCAAGCGCGTAGTACCAGGGATTTATCTGTGGGGCGGCGTCGGGCGGGGAAAAAGCTTCCTGATGGACAGCTTCTTCAACTGCGCGCCGGTCGCACGCAAGCGCCGCATTCACTTTCACCGCTTCATGCAGGAAATTCACGCCGCGCTGCACCGGCATCAGGGTGAGGCCGACCCCATGCTGCTGGTGGCGCGCGACATCGCCGGTGACACGCGGCTGATCTGTCTCGACGAATTTCACATTACCGATATCACGGATGCGATGCTGATGCGGCGCCTGCTGGAGGGGTTGATGGAGCTGGGCGTGGTACTGATGACGACTTCGAACTTCGAGCCTGACGACCTCTATCTTCACGGCCTGCAGCGCAACCAGTTCCTCCCGGCCATCGAACTTCTCAAGCGCAACCTTGAAATCGTAAATATGGACGCCGGCACCGACTATCGGTTTCGCGAGCTGGAAAAGGCCGGCGTCTACCACACCGGCGCGGATGCGGACCGACGCATGGCCGAGGTCTACAAGGGCATCGCCCGCCATGAGTCCGCCGATGCCTACGATCTCGAGATCGAGGGTAGAATGATCAAAGTCAGGCAGCATGCGCGCGGCGTGGCATGGTTCGAGTTCCGCGAACTGTGCGACGGGCCGCGCGGCAAGGCGGACTATATCGAGCTGGCGTGCCGCTATCATACGGTGCTGCTGTCCGATGTTCCGCGCTTCATGCCCGACGACGCCGACAAGTTCCGGCGCTTCGTATGGCTGGTCGACGAGTTCTACGACCGGCGCGTCAAGCTCATCGTAGCGGCGGCTGCGCCGGCACAGGACCTCATCGCCAGCGCGGATTCCGGCGACCCGTTTCAGGCCAACCTCAATGCGTCGCTCAAGGAGCGCCTCACGAGCCGGCTGACCGAGATGCAGACACGCGGCTATCTGACCCAGCCGCACCTGCCCTAGGAGTTTGTCGGACTTAGCCCCGACAAACTCCTAAAATGGAAAGACATAAAGAACGAGACGGAAACAACGCCATGCAATTGACGTTTGATCCAGTTAGCATAGTGTTTCGACACGTAATGTTTTTTTATTAAGCAGCCTGTCGTCGAAGCGTCGATCAACGGCGGTCCGTTAACACTACCCGTTCCAATGAATGGGGCCTAGTCCGACAGGCTGCTAGGAGGATGCATGGAAAAATTCAGGGCATATAGAATATTTAATGAAAACAACAAGATAGAGGGAAAGATCGGTGCGGCCGGGCTGGACGAGCTGGCGCCGGGCGAAGTGGTCTTCAAGACCGCGTATTCGAGCGTCAATTACAAGGACGCGCTCGCCGCCACCGGCGCCGGCAAGATCATACGCAAGTTCCCGCTGATCGCCGGCATCGATGCTGCCGGCACCGTGGTGTCGTCGAGCGACAGCCGGTTCAGGGCGGGCGACGAGATCATCTGCACCAGCTACGACCTGGGTGTGGCGCACGACGGCGGCTACGCGGAGTATTGCCGCGTGCCCGCCGAGTGGGTGGTGCCGTTGCCGATGAATCTGAGCCTGTTCGAGGCGATGGCGCTCGGCACCGCCGGCTACACCGCGGCGCTGGCCATACATCTGCTCGAGCACAACGATATGAAACCCGCCAACGGCAAGGTGCTGGTCAACGGCGCCACCGGCGGCGTGGCCACGCTTTGCATCGACATGCTGGCCCATCTCGGCTATCGGGTGACGGCGGTGACCGGCAAGGACGGCGAGCATGAGTTTCTGAAAAAAATCGGCGCGGCCGAGGTGTTGTCGCGGCAAACCCTCGAAATGGGCACCCGCCCGCTGGAGAAACCGCTGTGGGCCGCCGCGTTCGATTCGGTCGGCGGCGAACAACTGGCCTGGCTCACGCGCACCATGCAGCCGCATGGCGTGATCGCGAGCTTCGGCAACGCCGGCGGCATCGAACTCAAGACCACGGTACTGCCATTCATCCTGCGCGGCGTGCGGCTGATCGGCGTCGATTCCGGATTCACCCCCATGCCGCTGCGGCGCAAGGTATGGGCGCGCCTGGCGACGGACCTCAAGCCGCGTCATCTCGGCGAGATCGCGCATACCATCACCCTGGACGATTTGCCCGGCTATTTCGGGAAAATGCTCAAAGGGGAGACCCGGGGCCGAGCAGTGGTCAGGATTTCGTAAGATCAATGAAACCGCCGATGAATTCTTTTTAATACCCGCTTGACGGGTACGCCGATGAACGCAGATAAGATCAACCCCCAAAGGCTTTAGCCACAGAGGTCACAGAGGTCACAGAGAAAAAACGAAATGCAGCGCCGGTCAAGCTCAAGGGGGTTATCCTCTGTGAACTCTGTGCCCTCTGTGGCATGTTTTTGATTTTGATCGGCGTTTAATTTTTGCATTTTGTTAAGCCGTAGGTCGCCAATCCCTTGGCGACGCTTTGTCTGGGAGGAGGGGCAGCAATGGGCGCATATCAGGACTTTCACAGGCGTTCGATCGAACAGCGCGAAGCGTTCTGGGCCGAGCAGGCCGCGCTCATCGACTGGCACAAGCCGTTCGGCAAGGTGCTGGATTACAGCCGTCCGCCCTTCGCCAAATGGTTTGTCGGCGGCGAAACCAATCTGTGCCACAACGCCATTGACCGCCACCTCGTCACCCGTGGCGAGCAGAAGGCGCTGATCTACATCTCGACCGAAACCGGCCAGGAAAAAATCTACACTTTCCGCGAGCTGCACACGGAGGTCAACCGTTGCGCGGCGATGATCAGGGCGCAGGGCGTGGGCAAGGGCGACCGGGTATTGATTTACATGCCGATGATCCCGGAAGCGGTATTCGCGATGCTGGCCTGCGCCCGGCTCGGCGCCATTCACTCGGTGGTGTTCGGCGGCTTTGCTTCGCACAGCCTTGCCGCGCGCATCGATGACGCCCGGCCCAAACTGATGATCACCGCCGACAGCGGATTGCGCGGAGGGCGCGCAATCCTTTATCAACCGATGTTCAACGAGGCTCTCCGTCTGTCGAAGTCGCCGCCGGAGAAAGTTATCGTGTTCAACCGCGGCCTTGACCCGGACCTGAAGCTCACGCCGGGACGCGATCTCGATTACGAGACGCTGCGCGCGCAGCATATGGACGACGTGGTGCCGGTGGCCTGGCTCGAAGCCAGCGAGCCGTCCTACATTCTCTACACTTCGGGCACGACCGGCCAGCCGAAAGGCGTGCAGCGCGACACCGGCGGCTATGCCGTCGCGCTTGCGGCATCGATGAAATACATCTACGACGGCCGGCCCGGCGAAACCATGTTCACCACGTCCGACATCGGTTGGGTCGTCGGTCATTCCTACATCGTCTATGGGCCGCTGATTCACGGCATGACGACCATACTGTACGAGGGACTGCCGATCCGCCCCGACGCCGGCATCTGGTGGAAAATCGTCGCCGACCACAAGGTGACGGTGATGTTTTCCTCGCCGACCGCGGCGCGCGTGCTGAAAAAACAGGACCCGGCGTATCTCAGGAAATACGACCTGAGTTCGCTGCGGCATCTGTTTCTTGCCGGCGAGCCGCTCGACGAGCCCACCCACCGCTGGATGTCCGATGCGATCGGCATGCCGGTGATCGATCATTACTGGCAGACCGAGACCGGCTGGCCGATCCTGACTGCGGTTCCCGGCATCGAAGCCACTCCGATCAAGCCCGGCAGCCCCAGCTTCCCGGCTTTCGGCTATGACCTCAGGCTGCTGCGGGAGAGCGATGCCGGCGACACGGGGCTGAACGAGAAAGGCGTGGTGGCGATCATCCCGCCGCTGCCGCCCGGCTGCATGACGACGGTGTGGGGCGATGACGAGCGTTTCGTCAAGACCTATTTCACCAGCTTTCGCGACAAGCTGGTCTACACGACGTTCGACTGGGGCATACGCGATGCCGACGGCTACTATTTCATCCTCGGCCGCACCGACGATGTGATCAACGTCGCCGGTCATCGCCTCGGCACGCGCGAGATCGAGGAAGCGGTGCAGGCGCATCCCAATATCGCCGAGGTTGCGGTGGTGGGCGTTGCCGATCCGCTGAAAGGGCAGATGCCGCTGGCGTTCGCGGTGGTGAAGGATGCCGCCCGGATCGCGACACCGGAGTTGCGTGCGAGCCACGAAAGAGAAGTCATGGACACCGTGGACAGGATGCTGGGAGCGATCGGCCGCCCGTCGCGCGTGCATTTCGTGACGCTGCTGCCCAAGACGCGCTCGGGAAAACTTTTGCGGCGCAGTATCCAGGCGCTGGCCGAAGGGCGCGATCCCGGGGATCTCACCACGATCGAGGACCCGTCTGCGCTCGAACAGATCCGCGCGGCGCTCGCGGACAAAGTTTGAAACCGCTGATGAAAATCAAGAAATCAGCCACAGAGGACACAGAGTAAAAATAAACAACAGAACATGGCACGTATCCCATTGTTATTAAATCATAATTTATGAATTTCCTCTGTGAACTCTGTGCCCTCTGTGGCTAAAGTCTTTGGGGGTTGATCTTGTCGGGGCTCATCGGGGGCTGATATTTTGTTTATTTTAAAGGACATAAACATGCGTGCTTTCATGCTGGTTTCAGGATGGGTGCTGCTGCTCGCTGCCCCGACAATACATGCCCAGGATTATCCTGGCCGCCCGATCCGCATGATCGTGGCGTATGCACCGGGCGGGACCACGGATTTCACGGCCCGCGTGATTGGGCCGAAGCTTGCGGAAGCGCTCGGACAGCAGGTGGTGATCGACAACCGCGGCGGCGCCGGATCGCTCATCGGCACCGATCTCGTCGCGAAAGCCGGCCCTGACGGCTACACGCTGTTGATGGCCGACACCGCTTTCGGCATCGTGCCGGCGCTATATGCCAAACTGGCATTTGATCCGCTCAGGGATTTTACGCCGGTGATGCAGATCATCAGCATGCCCAACTGTCTGGTGGTGCATCCGTCGCTGCCGGCGAAATCCGTGAAGGAACTGGTGGCGCTGGCGAAGGCAAAACCCGGTCAGCTCACTTTCGGTTCCGGTGGCGTCGGCACGCCGCTGCACATGGGCGGCGAGCAGCTCAAGGTCGCCGCCAACATCGACATCGTGCACGTGCCGTACAAGGGCGCCGCGCCGGCGATGAGCGAACTCGTCGGCGGTCAGCTCGCCATGGTGTTCCCGACCATGACACTGGGCGTGCCGCAGGTCAGGGCCGGCAGGCTGCGGGCGCTGGCGGTCACCAGCGCCAGGCGCACGGCGGCGCTGCCCGAGGTGCCGACCATGACGGAGGTGGGCTTTCCGGCGGTCAATGCGAGTTCGTGGTTCGGGCTGGTGGCGCCCGCCAAGACGCCCAAGCCCGTCATCGCCAGGCTGCACGCCGAGATGGTGAAAATCGTGAAAATGCCGGACGTGCGCGAGCGCTTCGAGGCGCAGCATGCGGAAATCGTCGGCGGCACGCCGGAGGCGCTGGGAAAATTCGTCGCGGGTGAAATCGCGCAATGGAAAGTGGTGGCCAAGGCCGGCAATATCAAGGCGGAATGAGAAATCACGGATGTTGATTTCTGTGCCGGTTCGAGCCCGGTTCAGGGAGCCAAGCCAGGGCGAAACTAATTCAGGTAGCGTGCACAATGGAGATGCCGAAACGGGCGTAGAATGAATCCTTCATCTGGAGATATATGCCATGTCGGATACGCTTAAGGAACTTGAGCAACAAGCACGCTCGCTGTCTGCCGAAGAGCGAGCTCAACTTGCGGAAATGCTTCTGGATTCGCTGCGCGAATCCCCTCTCGCGGATATCGAAGCCGAGTGGGATCGAGAAATTGCCGAACGAACTGCGGCCTATGATCGCGGAGAACTGGAGACATTTTCGGCCGAGGACGTATTCGCCGAGGCCAGGCGCCTCCTACGGTGAAGCGCGCGCGGTTTATTGCCGCAGCTCGTCTCGAGTTCTTCGCCGAAGTAATTTACTACAACAATCTCGAGTCCGGCCTCGGAGAGCGTTTCACCGCTGCAGTAGAAGAGGCGGCGGCTCGCGCCGTGGCCTTCCCGCTCTCTGGCTCGCCGTCACCCTCAAATACGCGCCGGGTAATCGTGAAGGGGTTTCCGTTTTCCATTTCGATCTGTTGATCAGTCTTCTTTTCCGAAGTACCGACTCGGCGTTGTCCCGAACGCGCGCCTGAACATGGCGCCGAATAGAGAGAGCAGGCCAAAAGCGCCAGAACTATCATGAATAACTGACATGGCGTAATCCCACAGGAGGCGAATTGGAACAATCCCGCACCGCACAGATGTTCTTGAACATCGGGCACGCGCTCGATCATCTGTTCCTGCTGATTTTCCCGACGGTCGTGATTGCCATGGCGCCGGAGTTCGGCAAGAGTTACAGCGAGATGCTGCCGCTGTCGATCGGCGGCTTCATCATGTTCGGCGCCTGCTCGCTGCCGGCAGGGTGGCTGGCCGACCGCTGGAGCCGCCGCGGCATGATGGCGGTGTTCTTCATCGGCATCGGCGCGGCCTCCGTGCTGACGGGGCTGGTGCAGTCCACCTGGCAGATCGCGGCGGCACTGACGCTGATCGGCGTGTTCGGCGCCATCTATCACCCGGTCGGTATTGCCATGCTGGTGAGCGGGCGCACCAAGGTCGGCCGCGTGCTCGGCGTGAACGGCGTCTACGGCAACCTCGGGCTGGCGTTCGCTGCGCTCGTTGCGGGGGCGCTCGCATACTGGGTTCACTGGCGCGCGGCGTTTATCGTTCCCGGCTTTATCTCGATTGCGATCGGGATCGCTTTCATGCTGCTGGTGCCCGACACCGGCAAACTGGCCAAGACGCAGCGCGCGGGCGGCGTGCCGCTCCATACGAGGGCGGTGCTGCTGCGTGTGTTCGCGATCCTGCTGATTACCACCATCTGCGGCGGCATCATTTTCAACTCGACCACGGTCGCCATGCCCAAGGTGTTCGATGAACGGCTGACCGCGCTGGTCGACACTACGCTGGGGATCGGCGTGCTGATTTCGATCGTTTATTCGATCGCGGCCATGGCGCAGTTGATGGTGGGGTATTTTCTCGACCGTTATTCGATCAAGAGGGTTTTCGTGCCCATCGTGGCAATGCAGGTGCCGTTGTTGCTGCTGGCAGGATCGACTGAGAACTATGCCATGCTGGCAGTGGCGTTGGGCATGATGTTCTTCGTGTTTGGCCAGGTGCCGATCAATGACGCGATGGTCGCGGCCTATACCGATGAGCACTGGCGCGCTCGCGCGCTCGCGGTGCGCTATGTGGTTTCCTTTGGCGCCAGCGCGACCGCCGTGCCGCTGGTTGCATTCATGTACCGCTACAGCAGCGACTTCAAATATCTGTTCTTCGTGCTGGCGGCGATGGCGATGGTGGTACTTGCGGCCGCTGTGTTCATGCCGGGGCAGGTGCAGAAGAAGGCGGCGGGGGTCTCTTAAAGCGTATCTTAAACTCCAAGAACATTAGCCACAGAGGGCACAGAGTTTTCTTTTTAATACCCCCTTG